>NZ_JBWKUK010000026.1:0-559 GCF_059420805.1 Erwinia sp. GW821-FHT03D09 | reverse complement strand
CGTGCAGGATGACTTCGCCCTACGGGCCGTTGCTATCGCAACGTTGTCTCGCTTTCGCTCGACTCGAACCTTTTTCGCTTCTCATCCTTCACGATTTACACCGTGCATCACCTTAAGTGATGGTGGGTCGTGCAGGATTCGAACCTGCGACCAATTGATTAAAAGTCAACTGCTCTACCAACTGAGCTAACGACCCGAAATGGTGGGCGATGACGGGCTCGAACCGCCGACCCCCTCCGTGTAAAGGAGATGCTCTACCAACTGAGCTAATCGCCCATTTCGGAACTGCTTTTACTTCTCTTGCTTTACGCATCACATTAAGTGATGGTGGGTCGTGCAGGATGACTTCGCCCTGCGGGCCGTTGCTATCGCAACGTTGTCTCGCTTTCGCTCGACTCGAACCTTTTCGGTTCTTATCCTTCACGATTTATATCGTGCATCACCTTAAGTGATGGTGGGTCGTGCAGGATGACTTCGCCCTCCGGGCCGTTGCTATCGCAACGTTGTCTCGCTTTCGCTCGACTCGAACCTTTTCGGTTCTCATCCTTCACGATTTATA
>NZ_JBWKUK010000025.1:0-64529 GCF_059420805.1 Erwinia sp. GW821-FHT03D09 | reverse complement strand
CCCGCGCCAGCTCTTCATCAAACGGTTTGCCGCTCAGCGCGGCACGTAGCCAGAGGCCATCAATCAGCGAGGCCAGTCCGTGCCCGGCAATTCGCGCCGCTTCTCGCGGCAGTTCCCTGCGAAATTCCACCACTAACATGCTGAACAGTCGGCCGCTGCTGACCCGCTCCAGGCGGTGTAATGAAGGCCGATGCATGCTGCTGGACCAGAAGTCCAGCCAGGCCTTCATGGCGGCGCTGTGGACCTGCGTTTTATCAAAGTTCCCTTCAACGATGGCACAAAGCCGGGTTTCTGCCCCGGCACCGACCAGTTTTTCCAGCCTGGCCGCTACGGCGTCGCGCAGCTGGCGGGTGGCATCACGCATGGTCGCTTCCAGCAGACCGTTCTTGTCTTTGAAGTAATGGCTGATGATGCCGGTAGACACGCCAGCCCGCTTGGCAATCTGCACAATGGTGGCATCGTTGATGCCGACTTCATTGATGGTATTCAGCGTGGCATCTATCAACTGTCTTCGCCTGATTGGCTGCATCCCTACCTTTGGCATATCCTCAACTCCACAAGTAAAACGAGACACTAGTGTAACTTTTATTGATTGAGTGTTCAATATAAAATCTTTTGTTGCTAGTATGTATGTGTTGAAGGCGATTCGTTACGAACCGCAAGTAATTGTTGTTAATTCTTTTGTTGATTTAAAACCAGAGGTAATTGATGAATAATCCACCTGCCAGTGAAAAGGACAAAATCAATCCCGTGGTGTTTTACACGTCCGCCGGGCTGATTTTGTTGTTTTCCCTGATGACGATTCTCTACAGCGACCTCATGGCGAGCTGGATACTGCGCGCCGTTAACTGGGTTTCTGCCACGTTTGGCTGGTACTACATGCTGGCCGCCACGCTGTACGTGGTATTTGTGATATTTATGGCCTGTTCGCGTTTTGGCGCGATCAAACTCGGGCCCGAGCAGTGAAAGCCGGAGTTCAGTATCTTAAGCCGGGCGGCGATGCTGTTTGCCGCCGGCATCGGGATCGCTCTGATGTTCTTCTCCGTTGCCGAACCGGTGACGCAATATATGCAGCCGCCGGAAGGTCAGGGTCAGACGATCGAAGCGGCCCGTCAGGCGATGGTCTGACTGCGTAACTTCGCATGGCGTTCGCTTTCCGGGATATAGTCTATGGAATGCGTTTCGATGTTAAGCCGGGATACCGGGGGAGACTCCCCGGCAGGATCCATCTTACTCATCGTAGAAACTCCTTTTCATGTGGCGTCGGCCGATGGCTAGACGTATTTCACGCCGGGTAAAATGCACAGCATCTCGTACAGCAGATTGGCGGCCAGGTGCGCCGTGTTCCCGCTGATATCGCAGGGCGGCGAGACCTCCACCAGATCGCAGCCGATCAGATTCAGCCCGCGACAGCCGCGCACAATCTCCAGCGCCTGGACGGAGGTCAGTCCCCCCACTTCCGGCGTACCGGTTCCCGGAACCCAGGCGGGATCGAGGCTGTCGATGTCGAAACTCAGATACGCCGGGCAACTGGCCATCTGCTGTCGCACCTCCGCCATCAGCGATTCCAGCGATCTGTGCCAGCACATTTCTGCAGGAATTAAGCGGAAGCCACGATCTACTCCCCACTGAAAATCCGCGGGGGCATAGCCCTGTGCGCGCTGCCCTATCTGTACTACGCGGTTTAGATCCAGCAGCCCCTCTTCCACCGCCCGGCGAAAAGTGGTGCCATAAGCAATTTTTTCGCCAAACATCTCGTCGTTAGTATCAGTGTGAGCATCAATATGGATCAGGCCAACCGGTCCATGTTTCCTGGACAGCGCTCGCAAAATCGGCAAGCTAATCGTGTGATCGCCACCCAGGGTGAGCGGGATAACGGAAAATTCATTTAACTGAAGGTAGTAGTCTTCAATGATTTGCACGGATTTAAGCAGGTTGTAGGTATTGATTGGAACATCGCCTGCATCGGCCACGGAGAGTGAATCAAAGGGCGCAGCGCCAGTTGCCATATTGTAAGGCCGGATCATCACGGATTCCGTACGAATATATCGAGGGCCGTAGCGCGTTCCCGACCGCTGTGAGATCCCAATATCCAATGGAATACCAATAAACGCCGCATCGAGGGGATGAAAATCCCGAACAAAGGGAAGTCGCATCATCGTAGGGCTGCCTGCGAATCGCGGCATGTCGTTACCGCTCTGAGGCTGGTGGAAGAAGTTTTCCATATATGCTCCCGTTTCTGGCTGAGTCATTGTCGTCGGGAACGATAATGCGAAAAGCCTGCCGTGCGTTAAACCGGCAAAAGTAAAAACTGAGTTCATCAAACAGTGAAGTAAACACCATGCTAAATGCTTACGGTTTCAGTCTTCGCCAGCTACAGGTTTTCGACGCGGTTGCCCGCCAGCAGAGTTACGCCCGCGCCGAGCAGGAGTTGGGTATTTCGGTTTCAGCCATCAGTAACACTCTGTCTCATCTGGAAAAACTGCTGGGATTCAGCGTTTGTCAGCGCGGTCGGGGCGGGTTTTCATTAACGGAGAAAGGCCAGAAGTTTTTGCAGCAGGCAATGCGGGTACTGCATGAGTTCAGCGAACTGGAGAGCCAGTCGTCGCTGATTTATTGAAAGATGCGGTGCGATCGCACTGATATCTTTCAACTATCTCAAAATCAGCGTTTTTTGCGATAGTCTGTTGTGATTACCCACCAGAACCTCGTATAACTTAGCTCAGTGCGGCTGTGATGCTGCCCTGAGGTCAATCACCGAGCCGCAGAAAAATATCTGAAGCAACTATGGGAAACACGATGAAGCTACATATCTATCAGCACTGTCCTTTCTGTAACCGCGCGCGCATGATTTTTGGTTTAAAGAACCAGCCGGTAGAACCGTCGGTGATTATGGAAGGCGATGCTGAAACCCCAACGCGGATGGTGGGTAAGAAAGTGGTACCGATTCTTGAGAAAGATGATGGCACCTACATGCCGGAGAGCATGGATATCGTTCACTACGTCGATGCCCTGCAGGGTGAACGTGTGGTGGCGGCTCCTGCGGATGAAGCTATCGTTGAATGGAGCAAGCAGGCGTCCGGTGCGATTTATAAGCTAGCGATCCCCCGCTTTACCCGCGCGGATTTTCGCGGGAAGCCCGCGCTGCCTATACTCATAATCTGGACGAGTTGCAGGCGCAGAGCGAGGCGTTTATTGCTGAGACGGTGGAAAAGTTGACTGAGATTGAACCTTATCTGCAAAACTTCAGTAAGGTATCGACCACCGAGTTTATTCTTTTCCCTGTGCTGAATAGTCTGAGCATCGTGAAAGATTTCCCGTTCAGCCCGGCCTGTTTAGCCTATCTGCAGAAAGTTTCTGCTCTGACCCGATAGTATAAAAGCGACAGCAGGATCAGCGCGCAGCCCAGCATCTGCTGCAGACTCATCATCTCCGTAAACCACAGCGCGGCGGCAACCACGGTCAGCAGCGGCTCCAGCAGCATAATCAGCGCGGCGTTGGCGGCGCTGGTCATGCTTTGCCCTTTCAGCTGCAGCCAGAAGCGCAGGCTGGTGGCGATCAGCACGCTGGCGGCCAGCCATCCCCATGTGGATAGCGCAACCTGCGGCGGCCAGGTTTCCAGCAGCAGGGAGAGCACGGAAGCAATAACGCCGGTACAGATCAGCTGGAAGGACGCCAGCGGACGCACGGAAACAAAGCTGGCGTATTTGGTGTTATAGCAAAAGTAGATGGCCTGCAGGATGGCCGAGCCGAGGAAAAAGAACTGGCTTGGCTCGAACACAATGTTCTTTTTGAGAGTCAGCAGGCCCAGGCCAACCATACCCACGGGCAGGGAAACCCAGAATGACGCCGACGGACGAGCCTGCAAAATCACCCAGGCGACAATCGGTACAAACAGCATTGAAAGACTCATAATAAACGCCCCCTCACCCAGCGATCGGGTGGTGGCGACGCCGTATATACACAGCAGCATACAGCAGGCCAGCAGCAGGCCACTGATCAGGACCGACCGGCGATGACGCAGAGCCTGTCTTAATTCGCTACGTTTGCAAAAGCAGAGCAGCAACAGGCCGGCCAGCAGGAAACGCAAACCGAGAAATGCCATGGTCGGCATACCGGACACCGCCTCTCTGGAACAGATCCAGCCAAATGCGGCAATCATAGTGGTGCATACCAAAAAGAGATCTGCGTGGCCCTGCCGTGACGACATGTTAAGTCCTTAAGTCGTTGAAAAAATGATGTTTGCTTTGCTGGTGTGGCGCGGTCCTGGCTTCCGCCCGTTTTCTGCCGAAATGGGTCGTGATACCGGTAAATTGTATGAAATTTTTATTCCGCTTTATATATCAAGAGAAAATATTAATTCATTAAAAGATAATCCGGCGCGAGTCCACAGAACGGTTCATCCCTTCGACATGGTTAAACTCACACTAAAACCACATAATTGTTTCTGCTGCCGGGAGAGAGAATGAGACGGCTTCAGGCCGCATTATGTCGCTGTGAATAGATGTGTTTTACCTTTTTAACAGTGAGTTATGGATGCGCTGTCGCTGTTGATAGTCATTGTTTTGAGGGAACTTCATGTGGTTTTAGTGTGGCTAATAAGCTGTTTTGTTGTTGTGGTTGTGTGGTTTCTATGTTTAGATAATGACAGAACCTGAAGCCGGGATGATGTTTATGACACAGTTGAATGAGAATGTTGATGTGGTGGTTATCGGCGGTGGCGTTGTCGGATGTGCGGTATTTCGGCGCTTCACGCTGATGGGCGCACGCACGATGCTGCTGGAAAAAGGGGGAGATATTCTTTCCGGTGCCAGTAAGGCAAATAGCGCCATTCTGCACACGGGCTTTGACGCCCCCACAGGGAGTCTGGAACTGCAATGTATGCAGGCTGGCTACGAAGAATATATGGCTATCCATCAGCAGATGAATTTGCCACTGCTGAAAACGACCGCCATCGTCGTTGCCTGGAATCAGGAGCAGCTGGGCGCCCTGCCGGGGATTGTTCAGCAGGCCCATAACAATGGCGTGACCGACGTCGAACAGATCTCCCCTGAAGAAGTCTATCGCCGCGAACCCCACCTGGCGAAAGGCGCGCTGGGCGGGGTGTACGTTCCGGGAGAATATGTCATCGATCCCTGGAGCTCGCCGCTGGCCTATATGACGCAGGCGGTGATGCACGGCGGTCAATATGTCTTCAACTGTGAAGTCCAGCGTGTGAAATCCACCGATGACGGCTGGGCGCTGACGACCAGCAGAGGCCGTGTACAGACCCGACTGGTGATCAACTGCGCCGGGAATCACGGCGATCTGATTGACGGCATGTGGCGCACCCCGGAATTTGAAATCCGCCCGCGCAAGGGGCAGTTCCTGGTGTATGACAAGGCCTCGGCATCGCAGATTAACGCCATTATTCTTCCTGTCCCCACGCCGACCACCAAAGGCGTGCTGCTGTGTAAGACCATTTTCGGCAATATGATCCTCGGCCCAACGGCGGAGGAACAGCAGGACCGTAATCGTGCGGACGTGGATGAAACGGTAATGCAGGGGCTGATTGAAAAAGGCAGCCTGATGTTACCGACGCTGACTGACTATCCCGTTACGGCGACCTACGCCGGTCTGCGCCCGGCTACCGAGAAAAAAGAGTACCGGATTTTTCATTATCCGCAGGATAGCTGGATTACCGTCGGAGGGATACGTTCCACCGGGTTGACCGCAGCGTTGGGGATCGCCAGCCATGTTGAAACCCTTTATCAGGAGTACTTCCCGGCGCTTTTTTCGCTGAATGCACCTACCGAGCTGAAATGGCCGCATATGCCAATGCTCTCTGAATATGAAACGCGGGATTACGCCTGCCCGGGTAACGGCGGAATCGTCTGCCACTGCGAACTGGTCACGCGGCGTGAGCTGGAAGCGACTTTTGACTCCGCCATCCCGCCGGAATGTATTGGCGCGTTACGACGCCGCACCCGGGTAATGATGGGGCGCTGCAACGGTTTCTTTTGCAGTAATAACGTCGCTGAAATCATCGGTCATCGTTTTGAAAACACACTGGTCGTCGGGAAAGTTGAATGAGCAATCAGTATGAAGTCATTATTATCGGCGCGGGTCCATCCGGGCTTGCCGCAGCACGTTCTCTGCTTGAGGACGGCATTCGCAACGTTCTGTTAATTGAACGCGAAGCAGAAGCCGGTGGCGTTCCCCGCCACTGCCGCCATCCGACTTTTGGGTTGCAGACCTATTTCCGCCCGATGAACGGCCATAGCTGGGCGGCGCGCATTCTCAAACGGGTTGCCGGAAAATATGAGATCCGCACCGGGACCACCGTGGTGACTATCAAACCCGGCGGTGAGGTTGATGTCTCGTCCGATCGCGGTTTTGAAACGCTGAAGGCGAAGCGGGTGATTATTGCCACCGGCGTGCGGGAAACGCCCCGCCACGCTCGCCTGGTCAGCGGCCTTCGTCCGCAGGGCGTATTAACAGCCGGCGCACTACAACAGTTTATCTATCTGAAGAAACTGAAACCCTGTAACCGCCCGGTCATTGTGGGTTCCGAACTGGTGAGCTTTTCAACCATCTGGACGCTGCGTAATGCGGGAATTAAGGCGCTGGCGCTGATCGATGAAAACTCCCGCCCGGTGGCGTTTCGCCCCAGCGCGCTGTACGCAAAACTGATGGGCGTGCCGCTGCATCTGGGGGCGCACATCAGCAAAATTAACGGCGGTGAGCGGGTGGAAAGCGTGGAGTTTACCGATGCGAAAGGCCGGACCCAGGTGGTGGAGTGCGACAGCATTATCTTCACTGGCCGTTTTACCGGCGAGTACACGCTGATCCGTAAAAGCCATCTGACATTTGAACCGGAGAGTGGACGCCCGCTGTTCGATCAGTCCGGGCGTTGCTCCGACCCCTGCTATTACGCGGTCGGCAATATGACCCACCCGGCGGATATGGGCGATCAGTGTTATCAGGAAGGTCAACAGGTCGGGCATGCGGTCGCGAACTCCCTGAAGAGTGCGGATGCAGGAAGTTTCAGCGTGCCGGTTTCGCTTGCCGAGGTGTTCCGTATTTCTGCACCAAATGTGATTAGCTGTGGTGAGGACGGCCAGGGCGCGGTAACGCTGAACGTGCGTGTCAATGCGGCTTACAGCGGGGAAATCGTAGTCCGTGACGGCCAGAAAGAGCTTTATCGCAGGCGCCATCGCTGTATGCCGGAGCGGCGCGTTCTGCTGAAGAATATTGATGTAACAGGCCTGACGCCGGAGAGTGTACTGAGCGTGACGATTTACTGATTGTTAACTGAAATTTAAAGGCTGGCGCTGAAGCGCCGATCAAATGCTGGAAGTACAGGTTTCGAAGCCGCTAACACTGAGATAGTGGCTTTTTTTGTTGCTGGTTGGAGGGGAAACGGTGTCCAGCCTTTGCGGCTGGCCACCTGCAAGGACGCGCGTCTGTGCCGGTCCGTGAGGCTGACGAGTGAAGTGAAGGAACCGCAAAGCGGCGCGAGGACCGCCCTCATTCCCCACTACCCGCCTGCGTAAGCATAGTGCCGACCAGAAAACTAAACATAAAAAAAGCGCACACCGTGCGCCCAGTTAGCAATACTCGATCCAGTGAAGGGCTAGCCGGATTAATTAAATTCCCCCGCCACCTCAGACCACAAGCTCACCCGCTGATCCCTTCCTTTATAGAACTCAATCTCGCGCTGAATCCCCGCGCTTTTATCCCAGCCTTCCAGGTCCAGAATTATCAGCTCGCTCATAGCATCAAGGAATACCGCATCGATAGGTGCCCACATCTTACCAATGTTCGCTTTCTCGGTTTTCTCCAGCACCAGATTAATCGGATGAGACATAGTGACCTGGCTGAAAATCACATTTCCCGACTCGGCGATTTTCGCGGCGACTTTATTGCATGCTATAAAGCGCTCGTGAACGACCTTCGCGTCTGCGTGGCTGTACGGGCAGGCAAGGAAAATTTTACGCATAAAAACCTCAGTAATATAAGAGTCTGATAAAAACTTTAAAAATCATTCAGGGTAAACCCATGATTGCTTACGACAGCAATACTGTTAACCCTGATTTAAAACAACAGCTATCTGTAATAATGCGATGGCGCCTATTTCTGGCAGCAAGTAAATGAATGCCACCCATTAAATAATTTATGGAAAACGCAAGGCCTTACTTGAATTTTTCGTATGAACCTTATTGCTTAAATGCACATTTCAACTTACACCGCTGGTAATAAAAATCGATATTATTAATCATTTTGTATCACTGGCAGGCAGAAATATTCGTGATCACAATCGTGCTTATAGCGTTACTGGCTTAACTGCGCGGCCATTTTCGTTTCGGATGATTCACTCTCTTTTAATTCATCACGTTTTTCCATTCGCTGCGCTTCCGGTACGGAAATAAATATCGCAATCGCCACCGCAATGGCCCCGGCCATAAATTTACCGACCATAATCGGCAGCACCAGCGTCGGCTGGAAGTTCGCGGTGAAGGCCAGATGGTCACCTAGCGTTGCCTGAGCACAGATACCGAAGGCCACGCAAAGCACTTTGTCACGGGCGCGCATGTCTTTAAAGAGATGATAAACCGCGATAATGTTCGCCAGCACCATTACAATTCCCAGCGCACCGGCTTCGGTCAGCTTCAGCTGGCGGCCAATAAACTGCATCGGACGGTGACAGTATTTCTGGAACAGATAACAAATCGGGAAGGTTCCTGCCAGCATAATGCCGATATATCCGGCGATCTCAATGGCGCGGTACAGCTCTTTTTCATCAGCGAACAGCGGGTCGAATACCCAGCCGCCGAAGACTTTAGTAAATACGCCGGTGAAATGCTGAATAATACAGGCCGCCAGCACCAGTTTAATAAAGGCATCCATGATTTTACCGAACATCAGGAAGCCACGAACCATCCACTCAGTGCGGTATTTTAATCCCAGCGCCAGCAGGAAGCAGAAGGCAAACAGCGGTGATAAAAGCTGTAGTGCATTAACAAAGTCAATCGTCAGGTAATGGCTGGCCGGCGAAGATGTGGAAATGATATCGCGTACCGGAATGTTATTTACGGTAATAATCATCAGTGAGATCAGTACGCCAAACGGAATACTGATTAATCCCGCCATTGCGCCCAGTGCCAGATATTTATGGTCGCGCTTTTGCAGCATAATTAAACCTACAGGAATCAGATAAACAATACTGGCCCCCGAGGTGTAACCAATCAGCATCGCGGTGATCCACTGATCGCGGTTAGAGGCAATCACATCTGCCAGCTGGTAGCCGCCCATATCCACGGCAATAATTGACAGTGCGGCAATAGACACATCCGACCCCATCGACTCGAACAGCGGGCCGATAGTATGCGTAATACCGTAGGAAATAATGGGAATGGCAGCCATTATCCCCGCCTGTGCCAGAAATACCGGGCCGATGGAGTGAATACCGTTAACAAACTCTTTCCCCAGTCCGCTTTCCGGGCGAACGATCGACGCCATTGCTCCCAGCAGCGTGCCAGCCATGATGATGTAGATAATGATATTTCCAATCTCTGACATGATAGCCTCTTATTATTATGCGTTACGCAGGTTGCGTGAGCGATTAATGATGTCCTGATACCGTTCAAAATAAGGCGCGAAGTCCCTGTTCTGTGGTTCAGTGATGGACTGCTGGTTTCTGACTTTCATTGGATGCGTATTGCCTAATCCTCTTCTCGCCAGCAGCGCCACGCCCTGGGCGGTAATTTCGCGATTGGAAGGTGAGACAATGCATTTCTGAATCAGGGTGGCAAGGAACTGCTTGAAGTAAGCGTTGGAGGACAGCCCGCCATCGACGGAGATGGTGTCGCCAATGCTGCGCACCTTGTCCATGGCGTTAATCACTTCGGCGGAGCGCACGGCAATGCCTTCCAGAATGGACTGCAGCATGTCTTTGCGTTCGGTTTCCAGCGACAGCCCGGCCCAGACTCCCGCCGCTGAGCGATCCCAGTGCGGGCACCCCAGCCCGGAAAGCGCCGGAACAAATGCCAGACCGCGTGCAATCGCCGGTTCGTCCGGAAAATCGGAGAACTCCTCCAGGTCGCTGTACAGGCCGATTTTCCCCGCCCAGTTGATAGCGGAGGCCGCGTTATAGACGCCACCGTCCAGACCATACAGCGGGTTTTCACCCGGCAGTTTCCAACAGAGCGTGGGGAGCAGGCCGGAACTGGCGGCATCAGGCACTTCCGCGCCGGTAATCGATTGTAAAAATGCGCCGGTGCCAAAGGTGATTTTCATCTGGCCAGGTTCCAGACAGCCGTGGCCGTAGGTTCCGGCAAACTGGTCAACGATGCAGGCGGTCAGCGGTGTGGTGTTCCCTTCATAGCGCACGTCGCCAAAGTGGCTGATGTTGTGGCGCACTTCCGGCAGGGCTTCTATCGGCACGCCGAAGATGCGGCACAGTTCTTCATCCCACTGCAGGGTGTGGATATTGAATAGCGAAGTGCGAGAGGCGGAGTTGTAATCCGTGGCATGCACGCCGCACAGGTGGAACATAAAGAAGGAATCCATCGTCCCCAGCCGCAGATCGCCACGGCGCAGCAGCTCCTGCGCGCCGGCTACGTGCTGCATCACCCAGCCCATTTTGCTGGCGGAGAAATAGGTATCCAGCGGCAGCCCGGAGCGCGCACGCACCGTCTCTTCTACGCCGTCGGCGCGCAGTTTACGAATGGTGGCTTCAGTGCGTTGATCCTGCCAGATAATCGCATTGCACAGCGGCAGCCCGCTGCGTGCGTCCCAGGCAACAATACTTTCCCCTTGATGGGCCAGCCCGATAGCATCCACCACGCCGCAGCGATTCAGGCAGTTGCGGATGTTACGCAGGATCTCCATCGGATCGTGTTCAACCCATCCCGGGTTTGGCGTGAGCTGTTTGTGAGCGATAGCGGCTGGCGAAAAGTGTTTGCCGTCCTCGCTGAACACGACAACGCGCGTTCCGGTCGTTCCCTGGTCAATGGCTGCATAGCGTTGGTTAAGCATATAACCCTCAGTTCTTATGTGTTACTTAAATGTTGCCAGTAAGCGATTTCCTACCATTTAGCATGATAACCACACATTAAATCAACATTAATATCACATTACACTGTGTAAACGTGACATGCTTCATACTTTTTCCTTATGTCAGTGTGGGTATTTTTCAGCCGTTTTCAGGGATATAACGGAGCCTTAAAATCGGGTCATATGATGGCGAAAAATACCGTCAACACCTTGAGTATCGCGGTTCTTGCGGGGAATGAGGCGCTTCAGCTCACAGAGATGAAAAATGTCCTGAGGGAGAATTGCAGATAAAGAAGCAGCAGGCCGGTGGGGAAATCCTCAAACAAAAACAACATGAAAACAACATTGGGATGTGGTTTCTGTTGTCGGGTATCGCGCTTGTCCGATATTTAGCGAATGCGTACTATTGTTGTTTACGATCAGACGACCGGAACTTTACATGGATCACTCAAACGGTTCGGAACGCAGGAACATTATCCTGGAAAAGCTCAGGGAAAGCGGCCAGGTATTTGTTAACGATCTGGCGGAGTTCTTCAACGTCTCCCAGGAAACGATTCGTCGCGACTTCAACAAGCTTGAAGAAATGCGCTATATCAAGAAGATCCACGGGGGAGCGGTCAGCGCACAGTTTGGTTTTGAGCTGGAATTCAAGGAACGGGCAAAGCTGGCGGAGGAAGAGAAAAAATCCATTGCCGCACGCGCCGCAGAGCTGGTTAAGCCCGGCGACTCATTATTTATCGACTTCGGCACCACGACGATGGCGTTCGCCCGTCAGATAAGTGCAATTAACAATCTGACGGTGATCACCAACTCGCCGGTGATCGCTAACCTGTTCCATGACAATGCCACTATCAAGCTGATTCTGATTGGCGGCGAGTTCGGTTCGTCGAAGATGGAGTGCATTGGCCCGATTGCCCTGCAGTCCGTCAGCGCGTTCTACGCCGATTATGCGTTTATCGGTGCCGGGGCAGTCAGCCCGGAAGCCGGCGTGATGGACCAGGATCTGAACGAAGCCGCCATCGCCAGGCAGATGATTAAACAGAGTAATCAGGCAGTGGTGCTGGCGGATGGCCATAAGGTAAACAGTCGCGCTACCGCGCTGGTGGCGGTGTGGAAGGATATTTCCTGGCTGATTACGACCGATCCCGACCGTAAACTCAGGCAGCTCTCCTTCCCGAAGCACCTGAATGTGGTTGTGGCCTGAGACATGATGCACTGATGGACGTTAACCTGGCTGGCTTTCTTCCTGCCCTCCTCCCCGTTGCGTTCTCTCCCGGGGCGAGTTTTACGCTGGCGATGAACAGCGCCCTCGCAGGCGGACGCAGCGGATTGATTCGCACGCTGGTGGGTACCGCACTGGGGATTTATACCCACGCGTTACTCATTGGGCTGGGAGTGACGGCTGTACTTGTGGCCTCCCCCGCATTGTTCGGCGTGCTGAAAGTGGCCGGGACACTGTATCTGCTGTGGTTCGGTGTGCAGCTGATCCGCAGCGGCCTGCGAGCTGGCGTGATGGATTTCAGCGGCGGTGAAGGGACAATCACGTTAAAGAATGCCTGGCTGGCGAACGTGCTGAATCCCAAGGCCATCGTGTTTTATCTGACCGTGGTATCACAGTTTGCGGGCCGACAGGGCGACATAACCGATTATCTGGTTCTGGCATCGCTGCATATCGCGGTGATGTGTTTATGGCTGATCGTTGTCAGCTATTTACTGATTTTCTCCGCCAGTAAAGCCGATCCGGTGAAGATTAAAAAAGCCGTGAATATTGGCGGCGGTGCGTTGTTAATTATCTTTTCAGTTCTGGCGGCTTTTCACTGATCGATTTCTATTACAGCGACTGAGCACATCTTCCGTTATCCCGCTATCGGTTTCAAGATGACGATCTGCATCAGGCACTGCTGGCCTGCCAGCAGTGCCTGATGCAGATCGTCACGGGTGATTGATACGGGGATGGCAACCGGCGGCGGCGCGGGTTCTGCAGCGGCCAGCGGATGCGGATAGCGGCGGCCAGCCAGGTTGTTAAACGGAATGGCCAACAGCGCCAGTGAAACGGAATTCAGCAGGACCGGCGTGAAGGCAAACTCATAGCCCGCACTGTGGATGCCCGGCCCGCCGAGCACGGCAGTCAGCGCCACAGCCCCACCGGGTGGATGCAGGCAGCGCAGCTTAAACATCAGCGCAATCGCCAGGCAGGCCGCGACGCCGCAGGCAATTGCCGGATTATCAATCCAGATCCCGACGGTAACCCCGGTCAGCGCGGAGACAAAGTTACCGCCCACGATCAGGGCTGGGCCAGCGGACTGTTGGGAACGCCAAATAATAAAACGGCAGAGGCACCGACCGGAGCGACAAACCACAAATTAACTTCACCCAGCACCCAGTGGCTGAACAGGCTGGTAATCGCCAGCCCGATTCCGGCACCAATACTGGCAAGAACCATCTGTTTTCTGGCAACTGCCAGCGGATGAGGTTTAAGGCGACCGAAGAAGATCCGGACCTTAGCGATAAAGGTATCTGGAGGGGAGTGATTCATAGCGCAGGTGACTAATCCATAGAAAATTCTTATATTATGAGCGGGCGATTGTCCTCCGATCGTCCGCCTCAGGCAACCTGCAAAAATGTGTGGTTAATCATATGCAAGCGAACAATTTTCGATTACTTTTTTATTGTAAGAAAATCGCTGCGTTATTTTTAAGGATCTGTAATGCCTCATTTCGTCATGAAGGGAATTATGCTGATGGTAGTAGGTTTTCTGGCTGCCTGCAGTCAGACTACGGATAGCGTCACTGCCCATACTAAAAGCTATGTTTTTAAAGCCAAAAACGATTTCGATCCCAATTACACCACTCAGATTTCCGGTACCATCCAGTTAATGAAGCCGGTTTTCAAAGCGTTTTATGATGACGGCATAAAGGATCGTCAGGCGGGAATGTCGCGCGGGGTGGCGTTGCAGAAAGTGGACCACTTTAAAAAAGAAAAAGCCTCAGAAAAGATGGAAAGCCAACATACCTTTATTAACAGCAGCTATGCCAGCACGCTGAGCGACAAGCAGCGGGCGCTGTTTATCAATGAGGCAATGGGAGCCTATCTGGACGGTTTTGAAGGCCGCTAATCATAAAGCTACCGCAGTGCTGAGGGATCGGGGCTGTTAAGTTGGCCGCCATTGTGAGCAACAAGCAAACCCTTTCCACGCTGTGAATGCTTAACCTGGTAGATTCTGCGGCACCGATCCGATCGCTGAACACGCCGAGGCCAGACCCGCCGATTAATCTGGCCCCGATGAGCCGCTTTTTGCCAGCGGCTCGTTACCCTGACGGATGCAGTTCAGTTAAACCAGTGCGGCAGCGGGTCGGGAAAATAGACCCAGCTACGTGGCCCGGCAGCCAGTTCGCTGTCGGTCAGCAGCGCCGCATTAAGCTGGCGGCGCAGTTCCCCTTCATCCATCTGCATGCCGATAAACACCAGTTCCTGGCGCGCATCGCCCACCCCATCCTGCCAGTGCTGCATAATCCAGCGCAGGGATTCTTCATCCTGCGGCCAGCGATCGCGCGGTACGCCTACCCACCAGCGCCCCGCCATCTCCTGGCGCGACACGCCACCGGCCTGTGACCAGCTACCGGCAAATTCTGGCCGGCTTGCCAGCCAGAAATAGCCTTTGGAACGCACTACCCCGGGCAGTTCGCCGCTGAAAAATTCCCAAAAGCGCTGCGGGTGGAACGGTCTGCGGGCGCGCCAGACAAAATTGCTGATGCCGTACTCTTCCGTTTCCGGCACGTGGGTGCCGCGCAGCTCCTGCATCCAGCCGGGAGCCTGCGACGCTTCGGCGAAGTCAAACAGGCCGGTATTCAATACCTTATCCAGCGGCACCTGGCCGAAACGGGCGATTTCAATACGCGCGCGAGGATTGAGACTGCGCAGGATACCGGTAAGCTGTCCGCGCTGTTTTTCGCTGATCAGATCGGTTTTGTTGATAATCAGCACGTCACAGAATTCAATCTGTTCAATCAGCAGATCGACCACCGAACGTTCGTCAAACTCGCCGAGCGACTCGCCGCGGGACTCAATGCTGTCGCGTGATTGATAGTCGCGCAGGAAGTTAAAACCATCGACCACCGTCACCATGGTATCCAGTCGTGCCACCGCCGACAGGCTTTCGCCGCTGTCGTCTTCAAAGGTGAAGGTTTCCGCCACCGGCAAGGGTTCGGAGATGCCGGTGGATTCAATCACCAGCTGATCGAAGCGGTTTTCCCGCGCCAGGCGATTGACCTCCAGCAGCAGATCTTCGCGCAGCGTGCAGCAGATGCAGCCGTTGCTCATCTCGACCAGCTTTTCATCGGTGCGGGACAAATCGGCCCCGCCGTCGCGAACCAGCGCGGCATCGATATTGACTTCAGACATATCATTGACGATAACCGCGACGCGTCTGCCCTCGCGGTTGTTCAGAATGTGGTTGAGCAGCGTGGTTTTACCCGCGCCCAGAAAGCCGGAAAGCACGGTAACCGGCAGGCGACTATCGTGGTCGGTGTTGATGCGTTGTTGTGACATAGTGACATCCTCAGGTGCGTTAACGCGGAGATGAACGGGCGTTAAACCGTATCCCTTATGGGATGATTGTTATGTTATAACATAACAATTGAAGCTGTCATCCGTTTATCGAAAAATGCCTGGTGCAGGGATTTGTCGGGACTACGTGGTGTACATTATATGTCCCGGATTTCTATGTACCTCAACGAGGCGAAAAAACGGACCGGGATACGGAAACAATCATTTGCTATGGGTGTTACCATGGCAATATGTCCTGGCTCTAATGTAAGTGCCGGAATTGTCGGAAAGGCGAGTAAAGTCTCAGGTCTTTCTGTTGCGGCATTAAATCTTTATGGATATATTCAGGAAGCGGCTGAAAGTGCCGGGCGGTTACAAATCATGCATCCGGAATATTAACAGGTATCAGATATCAGAAAATTGGGTGATGACTCCAATTTACTGATAGTGTTTTATGTTCAGATAATGTCCAATGACTTTGTCATGCAACTCCACCGATTTTGAGAACGACAGCGACTTCGGCGTAAAACAGCCAGCGCTGGCGTGCTTTGCTTCCGATGTAACTCCACTGTTCGTCCATTTCCGCGCAGACAATGACGTCATTGCCTGGCTGTATCCGGGAAGTTACTGACTGCGGTTTGAGTTTTTTAAATGGCAAAAAATCGTGTTGAGGCCAACGCCCATAATGCGCACGGTGGCACGACATCCGACACCATTCATGGCCATACCAATGATTTTCTGGTGTGTACCGGGCTGAGACGTGGTGTAGGTGAAGGAGAGTTGCCATGTTTTACGGCAGTGAGTACAGAGATAACGCTGATGTCCGGCAGTATTTTTGCCGTTACGCACCACGCCTTCAGTAACGGAACAGGAGGGGCAGCAGACGGAGACGGAAGCCACAGAAGCACCTCAAAAACACCATCATGTACTGCATCAGTAAGTTGAGAGCATTACCTAATTTTGGAGATTTTTATGGCTTATTTCTTCTCCCATATTGCAATGCAGGCAATAGGGATTTTCTTTGTCTTAATGTTAGCTGCTGTTTTTTTCTGCTCTCGATAAATTTAAAAGGATGTTAAAACGTCAACCCCAGCTCATATTTGGTTAACAGATGAAAATGGATCGTCCGTAGTCGGTGGGTGTTTAATACCAACGCGAATTGGTTCAATTGAATTAAAGTCGCTTACACACAGCTGTATCCCTTAACACAGGAAAACTTACCGGTACAAGAATCCATTCACCTGTTGCAGTGCAACAAGAGTTCGATAAAACCACACCAATTCTATTTCGCGCACTGTGTGAAGGTCGAAAATTTAAATCAGCAACAAGTTACCCAGGCTGAAATGACGAAGGCATTAGTCGGGCATACTCTACGGCCTCACATCTGCCATTCTTTACCGTTGTTACCGCCTGCACTAGCGGGCACTTTTAGCCAGTAAACCCCGCAGCAGCAGCCCCAACGCTGCCGTACTTTGCGCCAGGCGGGCGTCACTATCTTCTCCTTCGGCGATCCAGAATGCGGCTTCGGCCAGACTGCCGTAAATCAGAGATGCCAGCGCCTGCGGGTGCGGGTGCGCTTCAGCTATCACGCCCTGAGCAATCAGTTGGCCAATCAGCCGCTGCATGGCATCAACGCAGTGCCGCTGCGACTGCTGCGACGGCCCACCCAGTACCGCACGGGCATCGCGCAGGACGGTACGCTGATACTCAGGTTCCAGCGCTATGGTCAGACAGGCATGGCACCGATGGGTAAACCCCTGCCAGCCGTCTTCAACTGCACTGGAGATCGCCTCCAGCCTTGCATCCCTTTCTTCATCAATCTGCTCCACCACCGCCGCCAGCAGTCCCTTTTTATCACCAAAATGGTGATAGAGTGCGCCGCGGGTCAGCCCCGCCTGCCCGGTCAGATCGTCCATCACCGTTTCGGCATAGCCGACCTCGCTAAACACCTTCCGTGCCGTTGCTATCAGCGCGCCGCGGGTTTCTTCCATCTCTGCGCGGGTACGTCGCACCATAATCCCCTCCTTTACCGGGATCATCATTATCAGGCGGACGGCGCTTACCCTGTTGGCGATTGCACTGGGCTTACTATTGCTTTCTAAGTATCGGGCATTGCCGTACAGGCAGCGGAGCCGCGCTGATGCTCTGGGGCCTGGCCTGGGGAGGGGTCTCGGTAGGCTTAATGAGCTGGATGATGAAAGCCGCGCCGCGCGCGATTGAAAGTGCGACATCGCTGTATGTTGGCGTGTTTAACATCGGTATTGCTGGCGGTTCCTGGTTCGGTGGGCAGATCGTTGACCGGTTTGGCCTGGTGCCCAACCTCTGGGTGACAGCCGCGATGCTGATGGCTGCGGCGCTGCTGTCACTTTGCCTGTTGCTTCACGAGTGTAAAGACACCAATGTCACGCTGAAAAGCTAGCTATAACGCTTTGCCCCAAACACGCAAAGGATCACCGCCGTGGCGCAGGCAACCATGCTCCAGGCGATGGATTCATGGAGCAGGACGGCGGCCAGCAGCAGGCCGAAAAACGGTTGCAACAGCTGGAGCTGGCTGACGCCGGCGATACCGCCGAGCGCCAGGCCGCGATACCAGAACAGAAAGCCAATAAGCATACTGAACAGCGAAACATAGCCCAGGCTTAGCCAGCCGGGCTGACTGACGGCGCTCCAGCTGTGCGGCAGGCTGAACAGACCGATAACCGCCATCAGCGGCAGAGAGAGCAGCAGCGCCCAGCTGATCACCTGCCAACCCCCCAGGCGGCGCGACAAACCGGCGCCTTCCGCGTAGCCCAGACCGCAGACGATAACCGAGGCAATCATCAGCAGATCGCCGCTCAGCGATCCGCCCTGTGCCTTGGCGATAGCAAAGCCGGCCACGATGGCGGCACCGAGCAGTGAAAAAAGCCAGAAAGCCCTCCGGGGGCGTTCTCCGCCGCGCAGCACACCAAACAGGGCCGTGGAGAGCGGCAGCAGACCGATAAATACCACTGAGTGACCGGCGCTGATATGGCGCAGGGCCAGCGCGGTCAGCAGTGGGAAACCGACTACCACGCCAAGCGCCACAATCAGCAGCGGCAGTATATCGGCGCGGGCCGGGCGTCGCTGGCGCAGCAGCAGCAGCAGCGCGCCGCCCAGCATTGCGGCGATGGTTGCTCTCGCAGAGGTCAGAAACAGCGGCGAAAAATCATTAACCGCCACGCGAGTGGCCGGCAGTGAACCGCTGAAAATCATCACGCCGATCAGTCCACTCCACCATCCTGCCGTTGTCCGTTCCATAGTTCCTCGTTTCTGTTTTGCCTCACAATTTTCAACGATAATAGGTAACATCAGGCGCGTTTCGAAGATACAATGCAGTACAATTTTACCAAACTGTATGGATTAAGTTGACCATACAGCTGCCGCTGCCCCGAGGGATACTGCGATGACACGTACCGAAATGCTGATCGCCGATATTCGCAGCCAGATTGTCAGCGGTGCTCTCGCCGCAGGAGAACGTCTGCCGTCAGTGCGCGGCTATGCGGCAAAGATGCAGGTGTCGCCGTCAACCGTGGTTGAAGCCTATGAGCGGCTGGCGGCGACGGGAATGATCCGCGCTCGCCGGGGCGCCGGATTTTTTGTGACAGGGTCGCATCAACCGCCGCTCAATCTGGTAGAAAAGAATGTCGATTATCAACGCGACGTTGACCCGTTCTGGGTTTCCCGCCAGGCGCTGGATGCCGATCGCGATGTGCTGAAACCCGGCTGTGGCTGGCTTCCTGCCGACTGGATGCCGGTGGATGCGCTGCGCAAAGCGATGCGACAGCTGGCCCGTTCGGATGCCAGCCTGTTATGTGATTACGGTACGACACGCGGTGCGATGGAGCTGCGCCGCCTGCTGCTGGCGCGCTTTGCCAGCGAAGGGCTGACGACGGCAATGGAGCAGATTATGCTGACCGGTTCCGGGACCCTGGCGCTGGATTTAATCTGTCGGTTCCTGCTGCGGCCGGGTGACACGGTTCTGGTAGACGATCCCTGCTATTTCAATTTTCAGGCCCTGCTCCGCGCGCATCAGGTCACTATCGTGGGCGTTCCCTTCACGCCCACAGGACCGGACGTGGCGGCGTTTGAGTCGGTTCTCCGCCAGTCGCGGCCCAGGCTGTATATCACCAACTCGGCGCTGCATAACCCGACCGGGGCAAGCCTTTCCCCGCAGACGGCCTGGCGTCTGCTTAACGCGGCTCGCGAGCACGATCTGATTATCGTTGAAGATGATATCTTCGCCGAGTTCGAGCCTGAGCTGTCATCGCGGCTGGCGATCCCCGACGGTCTGGAGCGGGTGATTCGCATGGGCAGCTTCTCCAAAACGCTCTCAGCCTCGGTTCGCTGTGGCTATATTGCCTGTCGCCCTGAATGGATTGAGGGCCTGACCGATCTGCAAATTGCCACCAGTTTCGGCGGTCCCAGCCCGATGACCACCGAGCTGCTGGCCCGCGTGCTTTCCGGTGGCAGCTATCGTAAACATCTGGATGAGGTGGTTCGCAGGCTATCAAGAGCGCGCAAAGATGCGATCGAACGGCTGGCTGCGCTCGGAATAACGCCATGGATGATGCCGCGCGGTGGGTTTTATCTCTGGTGCCGTCTGCCAGCGGAGTTAGATTCGACGGAAATTGCCCGCCGCTGCCGACAGCACAACGTGGTGCTGGCACCGGGTAACGTCTTCAGCGTGTCGCAGTCGGCAGGGGAATTTTTGCGGTTCAACGTTGCTCATCTGAGCGATGAGCGCGTGTATAGCGTGCTGAAAGAGGTAATGGCGGCATGTTCAACCGGGGATTAGCGTCCCGGACGGGTAGTGTAAAACAGAGACTTTCCGCTTAAACCTGCCCGCCGAACTCCCTGTGCCGCTGACGGTATTGGCTTCACAAATGAGATACCGCCAGCGGTGTGGTTTAGCGGTTAATGCAGGCTTTCCTCTTTAAAATCAATCGCTCTCAGCGCCTGCTGGAAAGTCGTGTCCGTGATGTTGCGGGCGCGTTTAAGCCTGAACAGTTCGGCACGCTGGGCCATGATCGCCTCGCGCTGCATCGCTTTTTCGATCCGCGCACGCTCCTTCAGTTCCTGGCCGACATCGTTCTGGTCGTCGCTATCATTGTAGTGAAGGCGACGCTGGTAGGTTTCCAGCAGCAGATTTCCGGCATCCGCCCGCATTGCTTCTTCTTCCGGGTCGTCAACGGGCTGGCTAAGCAGTTCGTTCAGACGGGCAATCGCCGCTTCGGTCAGCGCCGCACCGATCGCGCCCTTGCCGGAATCATGGGGTAAGTCATCGGCCAGATACGAGGTCATGATCGGCAGACCGATCGCGGCAACGATCAGCGACAGCAGGATCACCGACATCGAAAGAAAAATCAGCAGGTCTCTGCCCGGGAACGGCGAACCATCGGTCAGCACCACAGGGAGTGTCAGAATACCGGCCAGCGTGATCGAACCTTTTACGCCGGCCAGCGCCATCACCGCCACCGCGCTGAACTGCGGGCGGCTGGTGGTGACTTTACCGCGGCGTTTCTGGCGGAAGACCGTCAGCGTAATCGAAAGCCATACCCAGCAAAAGCGCATTGCGCCCAGCGCCAGGGTAATCACCACCGCGTACAGCAGCAGATACCAGGGGGATGAAACGCCTGCCTGGCTGGCAACGTCCGGCAGCGTCTTCAGCATACGGGGAAGCTGTTCGCCCAGCATTAGGAAGATCATACCGTTGAGGATGGTTTGCAGCATGTTCCATACGGCACTGCTTTTCATCCGTGTGGCTGGCAGGCGAGGACCAGAAAGCTGTTCGTAGTGCATGGCGATCCCGGCGGCAACGGCGGCCAGAATCCCCGACACGTGGAAGCTTTCAGCGAGGATATAGGCAGCAAACGGGATAAGAATACTGATCAGGATCTGTATTGCTGGTTCTTCACGGGTTCGTTTAATCAGGAAGTTGTTGCACTTGCCGGTTGCCCAGACCACTACGAGGCCGCTGAGGAGACCGCCGATGGCCATCAGAATAAATCGCGTTACCGCATCGCTGGCTGAAAAGCTGCCGGTCAGCACGGCGGCAACGGCAAAGTTAAACGCCACCAGTCCCGATGCATCGTTGAGCAGCGATTCACCTTCAAGAATATGGCCCATTCGGGAGGGCAGCGGCGAGTTGGCGGTCATCGCAGATACGGCGACCGGGTCCGTCGGTGACAGAATCGCCGCAAGGGCAAATCCGGCTGCGACGGTGATCGCTGGAATCAGCCAGTGAATGAACAAACCGATACCGATAATGGTAAACAGCACCAGCCCGATGGCCAGCGACAGAATAGGTTTTAAATCGCTGAAAAAAGCATCCTTCGGGATGCGCCAGCCATCAAGAAACAGCAAAGGAGGAATGAACAGCAGCAGAAAGATGTGAGGATCAAAATCGACCTGAAAGCCGCCCGCAGCCAGGGCTGCTCCCGCCGCAATCTGAAGCAGCGGCAGTGGAATTTTAGCGGACAGTAAATGGGATATAAAAACGGTAACAACAATGGCCATCATAAAAACTAATACAATGGTGATCAGCGACATTCGCAACCTCCCCTTTTGGTAAAAATGGCAAAAGACATACAGACCTTCTCCCTAGTTAACTTAAACAATAAAGAATTCACTGGCACCCACACGCTTCGCGACCGGTTCATCACACTGATGCGCAGCCCGAACACCTACTACAGGCCCGGTTTCCGGTGGATATTCAACGAGCGAAAACAAAACGCGTAGGAAGTCTGAGCATACAGTGATGGAAAATAATCGGTCATTATGGCTGCCAGTCAGGAGGGATGATACAGGAAATATCTTATGCGGAAATGTTGTATTCGCCGTCGCCGGAAGCAGTTTGCATCAGAATTAACGTTGCCGGGCCATTTGACAGGGAATATTGATCGTCGTTATTCCGCTAAGGCGGATTAAGATTTTAACTGCGCATCGTTATCAGATATTTATCTTTCACAGTTTCCCCCGCGCTGTTAATAATCTTATTAACTTAATTGTCTGACGGTGGAACTCATGACTGAACATATTCGTTTAGCAAAAGCGGAAGAAGCAGAATTACTTCACGGACTATTACAGCGCGCCTACGCGCCGCTTATTCACCAGGGTATTCATTTCACCATTACCCGTTCCAGCGTGGAAGATGTTCGCGCGGTGATCGCCAGCGAATCGACATTTGTGCTGGAAGATGAGGGACGTCTGGTTGCCACGCTGACCGTCCGCTTACCCTGGGCTGCCGACAGCAAGCAGGTATCTCCGTGGCCTTTCCTGCACTGGTTTGCCGTCGATCCGGAGTTCAAAGGTCAGGGCTTCGGCAGTCGGATTATTCGCTACGTGGAGGAAAGCTTCCTGCGCGATACGCTGAAATCCCCGGCAGTTTACCTGGCGACGGCAATTAAACATCCGTGGCTGTCGCAGCTCTATTTGCGCCGTGGCTATCAGCCGTTTCATCGTGCGGTTAATCCGTTGGGCGTTGAGCTGGTCTATTTAACCCGTGTGCTCGATCAGCAGCGCTATCAGCAGGCGAAAATTAAAGAATGCGTACACGATTTTATTGAAAACTCACTGACTGCTTAGTCGTCTTTATTACCTTTCTGGGAAAACTATGCGCTTAAATAATAAAGTGGCCATGATGGTTACGGTATCGCTGTTGGCTTTATCCGTCTCATCGGCTTTTGCTGCCGCAGAACCCCGTACCGGCGGAACCCTGACGTGGGGGGGGGTGAAACCGAACCTAAACCGTTAAATCCCCAGCTGAACGGTCAGTCCAAAGCCGAGCTGATCCTGCGTGTAGCCTATGAGTCACTGCTGGCGCGCTTTCGGGACAGCCGGATATTATGGTGCTGGATGCGCCGCAGCATCCGTATACACGATTGCTGATGGAGTCAGTGCCGCGCATCGGTGCTCCGCTGGATGGCGCACGTCCCGTCTCCCACCGTTCAGGGAGGTTAAAAGAGCGCCATATTGATTAAAATAGTTACAACATACAATAAAAGCATTAAACCACTCAGTAATCATCTGCAACTATGAGATCTCAATTCAGATCGGCAAAACATGCAATAGCTAATCAGAGATTAACAGGCTGGAACTGACGCAGTTACTTCAGCGCCCTGGCAATGACTCAAAATGACACCGCTGCTTACGAATCCAGTCCGCCACGTCTGAAAGCACTCCCGGTGTGACGCTGGCGGTAGAATCGTTGCGTACGCGCGACGGTAAGAAAGAAGCGTAAATCGTTCCAGTCCACACTAAACACCCCGCAGCTGTTTTCTATTAATGGAAAATGATTGTCCTGTTTTGTCTGTTTTTTTCCAAATCTGTCATAACTATACTGCCTGAAATGATACGTAACCTAATGATTTTAAGGTAAAGAAATATTTTATATGGCACAGGAAGAGAAGCACAGCGCACCAAATTTGACTGCAACCGAGGTGGTCAAAAACTATTTCGCCGCATTTGCCAGAGGCAATATCGTGGATGCTGTCGCCCTGCTGGATGAGAATGTTGTCTGGCATATCGACGGCGATCCGAGCGTTTCCACCACCGGTCTGCTGTGCGGGCAGAAAGAGGTTAAAAACTGGCTGGAGCGCTTTCGACATACCGTGTTAAGCAGTGGTAATACCATCGGCAGCGATATGATCATTCATTTCACTGTCGAAAATTACCCGCTATCAGATATTTGAAGATTCGGCTCTGCTGCAGCGCGCTTTTGATGCCGACGATAGCTGGGAAAATCAGCAAATCAGGATTAACGGTACTCTTTATCGCTACCGCGACTGCGGTGAAGGCCCTACCCTGCTGTTTGCTCACGGGCTGCTGGTCGATCGCGATGTCTTTGCGGCACAGGTCCGCGTACTCAGCCAGACCCGTCGCTGTATTGTGCTGGATACGCCAGGCCACGGGCAAAGCGGCTACCGCCCCGATGGCTGGACGCTGGATGATATCAGCAGCGACCTGGCGTTACTGATCCGCGAGCTGTCATTAGGCAAAGTGACGTTTGTGGGACAGAGCCAGGGCGGGATGGTGGGAATACGACTGGCAGCGCGGGAGCCGGAGTGCGTATCGGGACTGGTTTTGATCGGCACCAGCGCCAGGGCTGAGTTCCCGGAGCGGCTCGATAGTTGGAAATCGCAGCGCGAGGTGATACTCAACGGCAGCGATGAGTCGCGTGAATCGCTGTTCAGGGATATTCAGTATCGGTTAAACGGACAGCGCTGGCTTGCAGATCACCCAGACGAGGCCCTGCACGAATGCGCCGTGATGCTGAGCCATAACCGAACTGGCACTTGCGCTCGATGCCGCCGTATTCAGCCGGGGCGATATCCGATCGCTGCTGCCGATGATTACCGTGCCCACGCTGATTATCAGCGGTGAAAACGATCGGGCGACGCCACCCAAGTTAAGCGATGAGATGGCGAAAGCCATACCCGATTCAACGCTGCAGCTGTTGCCCGAAACGGAGCACCATCCAACGATTGAATCAGCTGAAATGGTGACCGAAGCCATTGCCGTTTTTTTATCTCAATACCCGCATGAATGATCCTAACGGCCGGTTGCAGCATATCATGTGCCGCGACTTATGATTATCATCAATGCAAAGTGAACATTTAAACAGAAAATTATTAATCATAAAAAATCCATATTATCGTTATCTTAATCAGTACAGAATTAATAAAACATGATTGATTACATCTTAACATCATTACTTACATGATTACCATCCAGTATCCTGTACTTATATACATACGGTTGATAAAATCCACGGATTAATATCATTAATATTCACTCCGGGAAAGTCAGACTTGCTGATTTCACATCCCGGATGTATTCGTTGAAGCGATGTTCAATTTCCGATGATGCATTCGCCCGAAATGCAAAACGTGGATGGTGTCATTATTGTAAATTGCCATCCTGCATTCTGTGCCGATATACATACGTCTTATAATATGCACACGCTTTTGATAACTAACAAATAGTGAGTCCTGAAGCATGTCCTGGAAATATCTATTGAGGCGCATTGCATTCAGTCCTTATGACTATAACGCCATTAATATCCACCCAAAAAAAGTCAGCCTTGCCGTTATTCACATCCCGGATCAGATCGGGGACGCGATGTCCGTTTTTCCGGTGATACGTTCGCTCGAATTGCAAAAAGTGGATCATATTATCATTGTGGCATCAACACTAAACAAGGCGGTTTTTGACGATCTGATTTTATCTCCGACCCGACTTACCGTTATTGAAATGACATTTCAGGATAACGCACGCTTAACGGAAGTTAAGGCGGTGGCGCTGGAGATACGTAAAACTTTCGGCCCCCCCGACCTCTGTATTGAAGCAATGCGAAAAAGTAATTTTAAAACAATGTGTTTCATAAGAAACCTGAAGGCTAAAACTAACTTTCAGGTAGTGGGTTTATCCCTGAAATGCTTCTCGCCAGCATGCAAAATCCCTTCCAGAATGGACCAGATTTTTCGCGCACCGGTGCCGTTAACCTGGTCGATCATGATGCGAGAAGCCGGGTTTCCTGCCGTGCGGCCCCGATTTGAATTTCCGCTGAGTGAGGATGTGAGAAATGAAGTACGAGAAGATTTAGATTACGCGGGAAAATATATTGCACTCAATTTTGAGGGCAGCGTTGATGAGCGCACTTTTTCGGTGTCAATGGTGAAAAAAATAATAATGTTAATCAGGAAACAGCTAAAAATCCCGGTGATTGTTGTCCACAGTCCTAAAGGAATGAATACCGCAATGGAATTAGAACGGACGTGCGATCATGTTTATCGCCTGAGGCTGACGCCATCCATAAAACGGTCCGCTGCGGTGGTTAAAGACGCTTTTATCGTCATCACACCGGACACATCGATATTACATATTGCCAGCGCATTTAATATACCGACCATTGCCATTTACGCCAATTATAAAACGCGCTGGCCGGCCATGCAGGATATCGCGGAAACGATCGTCGTTGGAAATAATATCAACGAACTCAATCTGGACGAGTTCACTATGGCATTACGGAGCCTGAAGACGCGCCTTGATCTGCCTCATGAAGGTCGGGAAGTGCCTGCAGGCCATGCTGTGAACGAATAATATTGATGAATTCTCGCAGGGCAGGATGAACATATCGCTTGCTACTGTAGTAAATATTAAAAGGCTCGCCATAAGAAGAGTGTGCGGACATCACATTCACCAGCGCACCTTCAGCAAGCTCATCACTCACGCGCGATTCCAGCACATAGGCAAGGCCTGTACCGGCTTTGGCTACCGAAATAGTGGTTTCCGTATCCTTGATGGTGATATGGCCTGGAACATTAATACTGATGCCGCCTTCAGGTGAATCGAATTCCCAACGATAACGCGCGTTATTCCCCAGTAATAGCTGGATGCAGCGGTGTTTTACCAGCTCAGCCGGGGATGCGGGCACGCCGTATTGCTTAACGTACTGCGGAGAACCGACCACGATCCAGCGCTGCGCACCGGTCAGCGGCACGGCAACCATATCCTCCGGCACCAGATGGCCATAACGCATACCGGCATCAAAGCCTTCGGCGGTGATATCGACCGGCCTGTCCTCCACCACAATGCTGAGCCTGACCTGCGGGAAGCGCTCGGAGAATATTGGTAATGCAGGGGCAACCAGCAGCTTTGCCGCATCGGCAAAAACATTAACGCGCAGGGCACCGAAGCTGTTACGCCCGGGCGCATCCAGCGTTTCAACTGCGGCAGAAATAGTGTCAAATCCCTCACCCAGCTTTTCTGCCAGCTGCTGCCCTAACGCCGTTGATGATACCGCCCGGCTGGTGCGGTTTAGCAGGCGGGCATCAAGGCGCGCTTCCAGCCGTCGTATTGCATGGCTGACCGCCGAAGAGGTCAGACCCAGCTCAATCGCCGCCAGCTTAAAGCTGCGGCAGCGCAGCACGGTCAGAAAAACCTGAAGGTCTGCGAAATCAATACGTTCCATAACGATGACGTTCCTGATTAACTGCCTGAATGAACGGCAAACATCTATTATTGCGGGCTATATAATCTGGTAAAGGCAACGCTTCTGCAATCATTCTGCTGTCTGTCCCGATGTAGCGGGTCATCTTTGCCCTTTTAGCCAGCCCCGGCATGAAGGCTCCGGTCAATATATCCATCCAGCCACCTTGTAAGGTGGCTATTCATTTAAATGGCACTTACGACTTATTTTTTTCGCTGTTGCTTAGCTCTTCGATGAACATAGCTCTCTCTTTCAATTTTTTATATGCATCAGTCTCACCAATTAATTCACTCAGCTCATGGAACGAATGGATTAGCGCGCTGGCCTCTCTGGTTTTATTTTTCTTTAAAAGTAAGTTAGCAAGGAAAACCTGGGCCGTAGCAACAACAATTAAAATATCTTCATTTGGCGAATCACTAAATTTCTTTATTATTTCCCAACATGCTTTTTCTTCATCTTCAGCGTTTGATTCAAACACTAAACCAAGCATAGAACAGGCAACCAATACCTGAATCGCATCGTTTTTATATTGACCAAAGCGTTCGATAAGCTCGCGGTATCCCTGACGCTTTTCTTCACCTTGAGCATCAACTGCCAGGTTGAACATCGCGCTGGCAACGCGTATTGCACGTCGGCGCGAAGGTTGTACAACAATGATGAATTTCATTAACTGCTTGATTGAACTCTATTCATCTTTTATCACGGGAGATCCCGTCGGGTAAACGCTAAGCTCCTTCATACACCCGATTTTGTATCCCGGTTTGCCGAGTCGCAGCCACCATTTTTCAGTCAATAACGGTAAGGAATGACAAGATGAAACACAGAACGCTGGGAAAAACCGGCCAGAAGGTGTCGGAAATTGGTTTTGGTGCCTGGGCGATTGGCGGTACCTGGGGCGAAGTCAGCGTCAAAGACGCAGAGGAAGCGCTGAACGCCGCCCTGGATGCCGGAATCGACTTTATTGATACCGCCGATGTTTACGGCGACGGGCGTTCAGAAAAAATTATTGCCAGCGTGCTGAACCAGCGCGGCGGCAAACGCCCGTTTATCGCCACCAAGCTCGGCCGCCGGCTTTCCCCGCATCAGGCTTCCGGCTACACCGAAAAAAACCTCAACGATTTTGTCGATCGCTCACGCGTTAATCTGCAAATGGATACGCTGGACCTGGTGCAGCTGCACTGCCCGCCGACGGAAATTTACTATACCCCGGAAGTCTTTGCCGTGATGGATGAGATGATTGCCACCGGAAAAATACGCAGCTATGGCGTGTCGGTTGAAAAAGTTGAAGAGGGTCTGAAGGCGCTTGAATACCCGAACGTTTCCTCTATTCAGCTGATTTATAACATCTTCCGGCAGCGTCCCGCCGAACTGCTGCTGCGGGAAGCGAAGCGGCGTGACGTCGGCATCATCGCCCGCGTACCGCTGGCTTCCGGATTATTGACTGGAAAAATGAACGCCGCCACCGCTTTTTCCGCCGACGATCATCGGGCGTTTAATCGCAATGGTGAAGCCTTCGATAAAGGGGAAACGTTCTCCGGCGTGCCTTATGAGGTGGCGCTGGATGCCGTTGAGGATATCCGCCGTTTCATTACCGGTGACGTGACGATGGCGATGTTTGCCCTGCGCTGGATACTGATGAATGAAGATGTCACCGTAGTGATCCCAGGCTCGAAAAACAGAGTACAGTCACAGGCTAACGCCCAGGCGAGCGGCGTTGACGCGCTGCCGGCGGAAACTATGACCGCGCTGAAGCAGCTCTACCAGGAAAAAATCGCGCCGTGGGTGCATCAGCGCTGGTAGCAGGGATTATCGATTCTCAGATCGGTAAAACGGGGGCGCTGCGGCCTCCGTGTGTTCACCTTCAGGCGTTAAACGGCGCATGCCCCAGCAGCATGGCATCAATAACCGCTAAAACACCCTCTTCATCGTTAGCCGGTGCCGCATAGCGCGCAGCCGCTTTTGCCGCCGGTGAACCATTGGCCATGGCAAAGCCAAATCCGGCATGCCTCAGCATTTCCAGATCGTTGCCGCCGTCGCCAAAGGCCAGCACTTCGTCATCCGCAACGTCGTAAATCTGCTGGATACGACGGATGCCGTTCGCTTTATGATTGCCGGGGATAATCAGGTCAACGGAGCCGTGGCCGCTGGAGACCGGCGTGACGATATCCCCCACCTCTTCAGCAATCTGCGCCATCAGAGCGCTGACGTCATCCTCAACGTAGCTGAGCGCGAATTTAAAAACGGTGTCGTCAATCTGGTCATAGCTGTCGATTTTCTCCAGCATATGGTAGTAAACCCGCATCTCATTGAAGAACGCCTCGCCGGCGCTGGCCAGCATCCAGGCCCATTTCCGGCCACAGACCAGGAAGTTAACGCCCTCAATCCGGCTTATCACTTCAATAACGCGTTTTACTTCAGGCTCCGGCAGGCTTCCGCAATAGATCTCCCGCTGCTTATCCACTATATAGGCACCGTTTTCCGCCACGTAGGCCAGTTCGGCATCAATATCAGGAAAGAAGCTTTTTAACTGGTAATACTGATTGCCGCTGGCGACCACGAATTTGATATTTCGCTCTTTAAGCTGCTGGTACTGTTCGGCAAAACGCTGACGCGCGTAATCACCCTGACTGTTGAGAAAGGTTCCATCCATATCCACGGCCACAAGCTTAATCATCGTTTATCTCCCTGCAATTTAAAAAAAGCCGGTACGAAAGACCCGGCCGGCACAGTGCCACTCAGGTAATCGTTAATATTTCAGTTTCAGGGCGCCCAGCACAATAACCAGGAAGCTCAGTACCACCAGCGAAAACGCCGCATAAAGATTGGAAAGATGCGCCACCCAGCCAATCAGCGCCGGCCCGCCCAGCACGCCGAAGTAGCCCAGTGTGGCCACCATCGCCACCGAACGGTTAACCGGCATCACTTTTTCCTGACCCGCCAGGGTAATCAATACCGGAACGATGTTCGCCGCGCCAATCCCCACCAGCGCGAAGCCAAACAGCGACATCGCCCAACCGGCAGTCAATACCGTCAGCAGGTAACCAACGATACCCAGCACACCCCCGACTATCAGCACCCGCTTGCGGCCCAGCGCGGTGACCACCGCATCGCCGGTCAGGCGCATCAGAGACATAGCGATGGCAAACGCCGCGAAGCCCCAACCCGCATGCTCAACCGCCATACCGCGTTCCTGGGTGATAAAAATACCGCTCCAGTCGAGGATGGCACCTTCGGCCATAAAGCAAATCATCGCCATCACCGCCATCAGCACCAGACGGAAATTAGGTCGCGCTTTGCCGCCTTCAGACTGTTCTTCCTCCCCACCGGTCGGCAGCAGCGATGACAGGAAGCCCAGCGTCACCAGCACCACCAGCGCCACGGTGCAGAGCGAGGCCCCCAGCGGCGAGAAGCCGGACCCCAGCAGCAGCGCCCCACCGCCCGCCCCGACGATACCACCGACGCTCCACAGGCAGTGGAAGCCTGACATCAGCGGCTTTCTTGCCGCCTGTTCCACCAGCGTACCCTGCACGTTCATCGCCACATCGGTCAGGCCGACCCCCATGCCGAAAATCAACAGGCTCAGCGCCAGCAGACGAATATCGCTGAAGATCGCCAGCAGCGGCAACGTCAGGCAATACAGCAGCACCCCGGCGACGATCACCGTGCGGCAGCCCAGCCGCCCGATGATCCGCCCGGAAGCCAGCATCGCTATCAGCGAGCCGCCTCCGAGGCACAGCAGCAGTAGCCCCAGGTCCCCGGCTTCGGCCCCCGTTCGCAGTTGCGCATAGGGAACCAGCGCCGCCCACAGGCCCATCGCCATCCCGGTGACAAGAAATATTGCCCGCGTGGAGGCCCGACGTGTAGAGCTGTCCACCCCAACCAGCGCGTTTTGCATCGACATAATCGGAGGTTCCTTCGCTTGCGATTAAACTTATTAAAAGTCTTTTAATAATTCGGTATTATTACGATGGCGAAAAAAATGTCAATCGGGGAACGGGAAATTATCGGAAAGACATGCGGCGTTACTCCGCGTACAAACGATGGTAGTTGTACTGTTGCAGAGTGCGATCGGCGATACCCTGCAGATAGTCCTGGCGAATTGAGTCACGGTAAATCAGTTCAGGCAGATGTTTTTCCGGAACGTACCGCAGGCAGATTTCTCTCATCTCCGGTAGATGGTCAGCGCGAATGTTATCCCCCGCCACCGCAACGGTGCACGGGTTAATCAGCGCCGTCAGCGAAACCAGGGTTTTGGCCATGCCTTCCACCAGCGACGGTTCGCCTTCGACGTTAAACGGCAGATGCAGCACTTCACCGGCAAAATTACTGACGCCTGTCAGCACCTTGCCATCAATAACCATGCCGCAGCCGGGGTAGTGAACATCGGGTTTGTAGAGATAGGCTACCGGTGCACGAATGCCCGCACAGCTGCTGCGGTAAAAGCCCCATACCGTGTAGTTCAGATCGTTGCCCGCCTGGGTAAAGCAGCCGGTTTGTTGCGCCGCGCGCTCTGCAATCGGCAACCCGCTAAACAGCGAGATATCACAGTATCCCACCACATCGTCCACCACCACGCCCGGCAGCCCGATGCCGATGACTCGCACGCCGGGATATTGTGCCAGCAGGGAGGCAATCAGCATGTCGAAGGTTTCCACCGTCTGCGGCAGAAACGGCATCTCTCCCTGAGCCAGCAGATTGCCTGTGGCCGAACTGACCGCCCACACCAGTTCAGCACGGGCATCGCTTCCCGCCGCGTACAGGCTCAGGACGGAGAAAAAATCCGGGTTGCAGGCATAGCGTTGCGCCGGACGACCACCGCGCGATGCTTCAAATTCCAGCGCCAGCACTTCACCGGTGAGGGTCAACTCATTGAGTACTGCACCACAGGTGGCACTGCTCAATCCGGTTTGCTGCGCCAGCTCGCCCTTGGTTGCCGTGCCAAGGGATTTCAGCATCCCGATCACCAGCGCGATGTTGCTCTTTTTCATTTCACGGGTGGTTCGGCTGTGCGGCGTATTCATCTTTTCTCTTCGGCTGTCGCGGGTAACGACAGTAATTTAACACAGATGGGCACTTTCAGGGCTGCGCTTAGCCCGGGGCGGGAGAATCAGCCCGGTTTTAATCTCAAACCGGGCATGTGTATCAGGTTTTCACTGTTGTATAACGTTCGGCCAGTTTATCGAGGAAGGTATACAGCACCTGATTCATCGCCCGGTAATCATGGGCGCGCAGCTCATCCGCTGTGTTCACAAAACGCAATTCAGCCGCACGGCTGAGATCGTTTTCAGAGTGGGCAATCAACAGTTCAACCACTTCGGGCGTCAGTTCCATATGGCACTGGAAGCCGAAAACGTGATCGGGATACCGATAACCGCTTTGCCCGCTTTGATAGCCGAAGCAATCAGCAGCTGCTCACCTTTGGAATCAAAGTGCGGGCACGCTTCCGGTGTGGTTGCCGGGTCCTGCGGGCCGCCCATCACGATCAGAAAATCAATATTGGTGACTGCCTTCGGTAACGGCTCACCGGCGTAAACCCGGGAAAAGGTCACATCATGGCCACGCTCTCTGGCCCAGATTTCATAAGCGCCCGGGGCTTAAAAACTTTCATGCACGATGAAATGTACGCGCATTTCAGGTAACTCCGTTGATCGTGATACCGGCCCGTTTCAGGCCAGCTGAGGAATAAAAGTCTGGCGCGAAGCAGAGAGGATCGCTGCCAGAGACTGCGCAATCTGTTCGGTTTCCGCCGGGTTAAGGTCGGAGACGGTAATCCGCAGACCGCTACTGGTACCGCCGAGCGCAAAGGAATCCCCGCCCCTGACCAGCCATCCGCGCTGAGCCAGCTGCATGACAATGGCCGAAGTATCACCGACAAGCGGAACCCAGATATTCAGTCCGTCATGCTGCGACGAAATAGTGACACCGTAACGTTTTAACGCCGTCACTAATCCTTCCCGCTGCTGCTGATAGCGCTGGCGCGCCTGCTCAATTGTCTGGCGAAACTGTGGTGACGTTATGGATGCGCCGGCCAGGTCCTGAAGAATATGACTGACCCAGTTGGTACCGGCATTGAGCCGCTGCCGCAGGCGGGCGGACGTCTCACCATCGCTGGCGACAAAAGCCAGCCGCAAATCAGGCCCGAGAAATTTCGACGTCGAGCGGATCAGCACCCAGTTCTGCGTATTAACCGGAATAACATGATGATAATCCTGCGTAGAAAGCAGAGAAAAATGGTCGTCCACAATCACCAGCACCTGCGGATAGCTTTCCAGCAGGGTACGGAGCTGTGCGGCTCTGCCAGAACTTAAGCCGTAACCGGTAGGATTGTGCGCGCGCGGGGTAATAATTACCGCCTTCACCCCGGCTTCCAGCTGGCTCGCCAGCGCCTCAGGCTGCATCCCCTCAGTATCAACCGGCACCGGGCAAACCTGCAGACGGTTATGTTTTAGCGTGCTGATACTGCTGAGAAAGCAGGGATCTTCCACCGCCACCCGATCGCCGGCAATCAGCCAGGTTGCCAGCACGCGCTCTACCGCATCGACCGCACCGCTGGTCAGATTCAGTTCGAAGCGGGTTGATATGTCAGCCTGTAACCATTCACGCCCTGCCTCTTCCAGTTCCGGGCGAATAGTGGCTTCACCGTAAAGGCTTGGTGAACTGCGGATAAAAGTCACGAGATCGTGAAGCTGTGGCAGAACGTCGGGGGAAGGATTACCGCTGGCAAGATCCTTCAAAGTCAGGCCGACGGTGCTCCCCTCCAGCTCTACGTCTGATACGGCGTCACGAATAATGGTGCCGTTACGCCCCTGCGAGAGCGCAAAACCCGCATCGGTTAACCTTTTATAAGCCAGTGCAACCGTATTGCGATTGACCCCAAGCTCGTTTGCCAGCTCCCGGACGGAAGGAAGCAGCATTCCCGGTGTCAGCTCGCGGGCATGTACCAGAGATCGAATGCTGTCGAAAATTTCACCTGCTGTTTTACCGTTTATCTTCATTGAACTGTGACAAAATCAGGTTTAGCCTAGGACAATGTTAATTCACTGCCGATGAGTTGTCTATCCGTTATGAAAACACACCAGAGTTCCCCCCTCGATCCGGCTGTCGCGGAGCACACGCAGCCGCGCCATGAGATGCATAATCGCTGGCCACAGGCGGAAAGCGTTGAGGATTTCCGCCATAATCTGGCTGCGGTTCAGACACGGATCGGCAGCGCCTGCCTGCGCGCCGGTCGCGATCCTTCTGAGGTGCGGCTGCTGCCGGTAAGTAAAACCATGGATGAAGCCCACATTCGCCTGGCGCATCAGGCAGGCTGCACCATGCTGGGCAAGAACAAAGTGCAGGAGGCGTGGAGCAAATCGCAGGCAATGGCCGATTTAACCGATCTCAGATGGTCGGTTATTGGTCATCTGCAAACCAATAAAGCAAAGCTGGTTGCCCGCTTTGCCAGCGAATTTCAGGCGCTGGACAGTCTGCATACCGCAGAGGCACTTGACCGCCGCCTGCAGGCAGAAGGCCGGGCGCTGGATGTATTTGTACAAGTGAATACCTCAAATGAACCGAGCAAATACGGGCTGCATCCCGATGCTGCTGGCGAATTTATGCAAAAAATTCAGGGCCTGGATACCCTGCGCGTGCGCGGTCTGATGACGCTCGCCGAATTCAGTTCCAACGCCGCACGTGTGCGGGCCTGTTTTGTGCGGCTGCCAACGCTGCGGGATCGCCTTGGTGATGCACAGCAGCTGGCGCTGTCGATGGGCATGTCCGCGGAGATTTCGAAATCGCGATAGAAGAAGGCGCAACCGTCGTGCGGGTCGGACAGGCTATTTTCGGCGCGCGGTCACTGCCTGACGATCACTTCTGGCCAACGGAGAAATAATCTCATGATACCTGGCATCACTCCGGCCCAGCTGCAAAAGCGCCGCCCGGAAAAAAACGCGGATATTATCTCGATCCAGTCGCAGGTCATTTACGGTACCGTCGGCAACAGCATTGCCCAGCCTGCGCTGGAAAGCCACGGCTGGCAGGTTCTGGCCGTACCCACCTTTTTACTCAGCAATACACCCGACTATCCCAGCTGCTTCGGCGGTGAGATTTCATCAGAATGGTTCCGCGGCTTCCTTCAGGGGCTGCACGATCGCGGGCAGGATGCGCAGCTGCGCGCCATTATTACCGGCTATCTGGGCAGCACCAGTAAAGCCGGTGAAGTCAGCCGCTGGCTGCCTGATACGTTGCGGAGCAATCCGGCTGCGATGGTGATTATCGATCCGGTCATGGGTGACGACGACTGCGGCTACTACGTCGATCCGGCGCTGCTGAGCTGGTATCGCGACAGTCTGGCACCGATGGCAACAGGCCTGACGCCCAACCGCTTTGAACTGGCCTGCCTGAGTGGTAAAACGCTGGAAAATGACGATGATGTCATCTCTGCAGCACGAACGTTGCTAAACCAGCTAACTCAGTGGGTTATCGTCACCAGCGCCGCGCGCAGCGAAGTGGGAAACAGCCTGCGCGTCATTTGCGTGACTGCAGAGGCGGTGCATATCATTGAGCACGAGGCCTACGACGGCGCGCCCAAAGGCACCGGCGATATGTTTACCGCACAGCTAACCGCTCTGCTGCTGAAAGGTTTAACGCTGTTCGACGCGGCAGAACTCGCCTGCCAGATGACCCGCCGCAGCGTGCTGGATTCGCTGAATGATGGGACAGGACTGCTGAATCCACGACCGGATATGTCGATCGGTCCGGCGGGGAATGAGACTGACTGAAGCGGAGTGACAGCGATATTCTGACCGGCTGGCGATAGCCATCGTCAGCGCTAAAGACTCTCAGCCTCCTTACCTTGAGCAAACACCCTGTCGGTCAGGAAATCGACCAGCGCACGTATCTTTGGTGATGCGTGCTTGCTGGCAGGCCAGAGGATATGGAACACCCCTCTGCGCTTATCGATATCGTCCAGCAGGGTCACCAGCTGCCCTTCCGCAATCAGGTTGTTAATTGCAAACCCCGGCAGAAAAGCAATACCTAACCCCTTGAGAGCAAAGCACACCCGGGTCTCGATATTATTGCATACCATGGAAATCGGCAGACTCAGCTCCACTTTACTGCCAAGCTCCCATTTTTCCAGCTTTCCGCTGTACGGAAAACGGTAATGCATACAGCGGTGACGCAGCAGATCGCCGGGATTTTCCGGTGTGCCGTAGCGGGAAAGATAGGCGGGAGAGGCAACGATTTTCATTGTAAAATTGCCCAGCTTTCTGGCCGACAAACGGGAATCCATCGGCTGCCCGGTGCGGATCACCGCATCAAAACCTTCCTCAATCACCTCCACCATTCTGTCGCTGAAGTCCAGATCCAGCTCGATGTCCGGGTAGCGCGCCATAAAATCGCCCAGCACCGGCAGCAGTAGCGGGCTGACCTGCGGCAGGCTGATGCGCAGGCGTCCCGCCGGTTTTCCCGCCACCTGCGACAGCTCAACCTGTGCGGCCTCCATCTCACCGATAATACGCCGGCTTCGCTCCAGAAACAGCGCCCCTTCAGCCGTCAGCGTTATGCTGCGCGTGCTGCGATGGAACAGCCGGACGCCCAGCTTTTCCTCCAGCCGGGCAATGCTTTTGCTGACCGCCGAAGCAGAAAGCCCCAGCTGGCGACCTGCCGTCACGAAGCTGCGGCTTTCCGCCACCTGCACAAATACCGTCACGCCGCTAAAGCTGTCCATTTTCACCTGCCGATTAACGAAATTTATTCACGGGTTAACTGAACTATACCCTACTTTTTCTTTAATACGTCACTGCTTAAGGTAGTCGGACATTCACTGATTTAAGGAATTCCAGATGAGCAACAGCGCTATTCCACAGGTTATGGTATCGCTTTCAGATCGCGTCAGCGCGGTCATTCAACAGGCCCTGGACCAGCAGAGACTGGTGGGTGCGGTTGTGCTGATTGCCCGACATGGCCGCATTGTTTACCGCCAGGCCGCCGGGCAGGCCGACCGGGAAAACAACCGCGCTATGACCCCGGAAACACTATTCCGCCTGGCTTCGGTCAGCAAGCCGATTGTCTCTGCCGCCGCACTGGTGCTGGTCGCACGCGGTCGACTCGATCTGGACAGCCCGGTCAGCCGCTGGCTGCCGGAGTTTACCCCAACGCTGGCCGACGGCAGCCCGGCAACCATCACCGCCCGTCAGTTGCTCAGCCACACCGCCGGTCTGGGCTATCGCTTTTTTGAAAGCGATGAACAGGGTCCTTATGCGGCGGCGGGCGTTTCCGACGGCATGGATTCTTCTGATATATCGCTGGACGAAAACCTGCGGCGTATTGCCCGCGTGCCGTTGCAGTTCGCACCGGGCAGCAGCTGGGCATACTCACTGGCGACCGATGTTCTGGGCGCGCTGGTCGCCCGCGTCCACGGAACCACGCTGAATGAGGCGGTTCGCGAGCTGATTACCGATCCGCTGGCGATGCACGACACTGCTTTTTACAGTGCCGAACCGCAGCGCGTGGCCCGTGCCTACGTCAATGATCAGCCCCGACCGCACCTGCTGCGAGAAGGTGAAACCGTGCCACCCTTCCCCGATGTGGTCGGCATAAACTACAGCCCGGCACGCATTTTCAATGCCGATGCTTTCCCTTCAGCGGGTGCGGGAATGGTCGGATCGGCAGATGATTTTCTGCACCTGCTGGAAGCGCTGCGCGATGGAGAAACGCTGCTGCCGCGCACGCTGGTTGATGAAATGTCCCGCGACTGGACGCACGGCCTTGAGCTTGAAGGCTCACCGGGTATCGGTTTTGGCCTCGGTTTCTCGGTACTGCGCGACCCCAAACTTGCCGCCTCGCCGGAGTCGCCGGGTACCTGGCGATGGGGCGGTGCCTATGGCCATTCCTGGTTTGTCGATCCGCAGCAGGGCGTGAGCGTCATTGCCTTTACCAATACGCTGGGTGAAGGGATGTCCGGGCAGTTCGTTAACGATCTGCGCGATGCGGTTTATGGTGTTTCCGCTACCGGCAGGGAGGCAGCATGAGCAGTGACGTCACCGCGTTTGTGGAACGCGATCGGCTGCCGGTTTCCGCCCTGCTCGCCCTGGCGCTGGCCGGATTTATCACCATTCTGACAGAGGCGTTACCGGCCGGACTGCTGCCGCAAATCAGCAGCAGCCTGTCCGTTTCCACCGCCAGCGCGGGGCAGCTGGTGACACTGTATGCATTGGGATCGCTGCTGGCGGCGATTCCGCTGACGGTCGTCACACATAATCTGCGGCGCAGGCCGCTGCTGTTGACGGCGGTGTTAGGTTTTATCGTCGCGAATACGGTAACAGCGCTGTCCGGCGATTATCTGCTGACGCTGTCCGCACGGTTTCTGGCCGGTGTTTCCGCCGGATTGCTGTGGGCGCTGATCGCCGGTTATGCTGCCAGAATGGTCCAGCCGTCGCTGAAAGGACGCGCGATCTCGCTGGCGATGGTCGGCACTCCGCTGGCGCTGTCTATCGGTATTCCGCTGGGCACGTTTATCAGTGGAATTATCGGCTGGCGTAGCTGCTTTATGGCGATTTCCGCACTCAACCTGCTGCTGATGCTATGGATCGCGGTCAGCGTACCCGATTTTGCAGCCCAGCCCGCCGCAAAAAGACTGCCGTTGTCCGCCGTACTTCGCCTGCCCGGCGTACGATCGGTGCTGGCGGCCACGCTGATTTTTGTGCTGGCGCATAACGTTCTTTATACCTATATCGCCCCGTTTTTACAGGCGGTACAGCTGGCAGATCGCATCAGCACGGTGCTGCTGGTGTTTGGCATTGCGTCCCTGCTGGGGATCTGGCTGGTTGGCATCACCATCGACCGCTGGCTGCGGGCGGGCGCGCTGCTGTCAACGCTGCTGTTCGCGCTGGCGATGGTGCTTTTGCAGTGGGGAGGCGGCAGCCCGGCGATGATATATTCGGCGGTAGTTCTGTGGGGACTGGCATTTGGTGGCGCGCCCTCGTTATTTCAGACTGCACTGGCGAAAACCGCCGACGACTCAGCCGATGTGGCGCAGTCCATGCTGGTGACCGCATGGAATATCGCAATTGCGGGAGGCGGCGCGGTGGGTGCGGCGATTTTGACCGGGTTCGGGCCGGGTCTGCTTGCCCCCACGTTACTGGCCCTGCTGGCACTCACCTGGGGGACGATCTGGCGGGCAAAACGCTACGGATTCAGGGCATAACGGGTGGATTAAGGCTCCATAAACAGCAGCGCGCGCTCGCTGAGATGCAGCTTTTCCCCCTGATAACGGTGAGTCAGCGCGTGATAGGACGGCGCGGCAATGATAGTTTTGATACTGTCGGACAGGGCGTTTAATGCCTGCTGCATCTGCGGCAGGTAGTTATGCGTATCGTAGACGCGGTCGATCCCTTCGAGCGCGTGGTTCATGATCTTACGCGCCACATCGTTTGGCGTATCCAGCGCCGCCAGCCGGGATCGCGCGGTACGGCGCAGGTCTCGGGTGGTAAAAGGCTCCAGACCAAGCCCGCGATCGGCACGGATCATTCTTCGCAGCGCCTGAGTAATGGCTCCCTTAGATAAAGGACATGACACTGTCACTGGTGACGGTACCAGCCAGGGGGAATCCTCCGGGCTGGCCCGCATTAGCGCATCAATGCAGGTGCGCATCAATGGGGTAATCGGCAAAATATGCTCGCGCTGGGACTTATTTCGATCGCCCTGCCGCCAGATGCCGGATTCCAGATTAAACTCCTGCTTGCGTGCCTGCACCACTTCATCCGGCCTTCGCGCCGACAGCAGGCACAGCCTGAGCGCCCAGCGACACTGCTCGGAAAGCTCCCACTCATCCAGCCCGTGCCAGAACACCCACACTTCTGCATCGCTCAATGTACGGGTTCCCGGCGGTGTACTTCTTCCGGCAATATCCCGTTTTTTCATCGCACTTAGCGGCGAATGGTTGAGATATCCCTGAATTTCCGCCCAGCTGAGAAACTGCTTACAAAGCGAGAAAACGCGCCGCGCTTCCTCTTTTTTACCGTCGGCAATCAGGATGTTAAACAACCGGTTGAGCTGCAGGCGGGTCACGCCGCTCAGGGATCGATGGCCAATTACCGGCAGTACGTGCTTCAGCAAAGACGAAACGGCGATTTCCGGGCGACGGCGGGTTTGCAGCAGCGAAAGGCGAACCCACAGTTTCATTACCTGCTGCACGCTGCCCTTATCCTCACCGGACTCCAGCTGGATCAGCGAGGCGTTTTGTACCTCGTTCAGCCAGATCAAAACGTGGCGGCCAACGTGAGGTGAGTGCAAAAGCGGTGTTTTCTGTTTTTCAGCCATACGCGGTTCCGGCGATATTTCCCAACAACGATCGGCTTATTCGGCAACGATCGCTGTTAATGATGTTCATTCCAGCCCGTTATCTTCTCTTACGCAGAGGGATAGATCGGTGATTTCAAAGCATATTTTACCTCGTAGCGCAGTATGACTCCAGACTTAATAGGTCTGGAGTCATAAAAATAGCGCAGAAAGAAATCTGATGAAGATGACGGATCAATCTCAGGCCAGTTCAATCAGCATTACGGCGGTGGTATTGGCTTCTAGGGCGTCAAAAATATGGGGGCAGTCGGCAGAATAGCTGATGTAATCGCCCGCGCTGAGTTCAACCCACTGCTCCACAGGCCCGATCCGTGCACGGCCGCTGCAAAGGATCACATGTTCCAGCGTCCCCGGCTGATGTGGTTCCGACAGGCGCGGCTCGCCGGGCTGCACACTGAGGCGATAGATATCGCGCTGCGCCCCCACCGGGCATGCGGCCAGTAGCGTTGCAATATAGTTCGCCTGGCCGGAAACCAGCGGCGTGCCTTCACCGGCGCGGATCACCTGTACCTGCTGGCGCGGCTGGGCGATCGGTCGGCTGACGGGAACATCCAGCGCCATCGATGGTGAACGGCCGCTCATCGCCATACCGGCGAGCGAAGGTAACAGTCCCCCTTCCAGATAACCGACGGTCTGCACCCATCCCGACAGTCTGACCGCCGAGGCGGCATCCGGGCTGACAGCAACCGGAAGATGCAGCGCCAGCGGAAAACAAAGTCCGATGGCGATCCCCATCAGCAACACGGGAACAAGCAGGGTGTAATTGATCCCCGCCTGCAAAGCAAAAAATACCGACAGTCCGGCGGCAAGCCAGAATAGCGATTTACTTTTCCCGGTGACCGGCGGTTGTTCGTTACGTGCAGGAAGTGAAAACAGGCTCCAACAGATCAACGCCAGCAACGTTGGCAATGCCCAAAATGCCATTCCGCCTCCGGGATGCCCGCTGATAGCCGCAAGGGAGGCGGTGCCGAGGGTGGCCGTCCCGGCTCCGGCGCCCATCGACGCAGCATAAATACTCACGGCCAGTCGGCCACGATTGGCACAGCGGAGTTTGATAAAACCGGAAATCATCGGCCGGATCAGCGCATCACCCACGCCTACCAGCACCGCGGTCAGCAACAATAATCCAAACCAGCTATCGAACCAGCGTAGTAATTCACCGAAAAATACCAGCATCAGTCCGACCATCAGCGTTTGTTTCAGACCGACTCTTTTTTCCAGCAGAAATGCCAGCGGGGAAACAATTCCCATGCAGATCACCGGAATACTGGTCAGTAATCCAATCCCCGCCGAACTGACGGTGGAAAACTGCCGTTGCAAAACATCGGAAAGCGGTACAACAGATGATATCCCCGGCCGTAAACAAAATCCGGCAAGGAACAAGAGAAACAAAACTGGAAACTTCAGGGGGATTTTCATTAACGTTAACCCGGGCGCTGCACGTTGAGATGGGATGCAGAACAACACACAGCGCCGCTTAAGATAAAAAGTGGAGTCTGTGCGTTGAATGACGTTAACGCGTACGAATGTATCGGCAATGAAAGTAGCATAACCCTGGCCTGGTGAAAAGCCCTGTTTACCGGGGCCGAAGAGGCCGCCACTCCCTGCATCACTTACAGTATGTTGTAACTATAACCCCCATTGATAATAATCCTGTCATATCAAAACTCATATCAGGATCAATTAGGCAACAAGGAGCTCACAAGAGTGAGTATGCTAACGATGCTGTTGCCCGGTTTATTGATAATAACGAAACCGTATCGATAACTGTTTAATCTCCAATTGACGGTATGCCCGGATAAATTGCTTAGCGACGAACCGCATTTTATTAAAATGTACAAAAGTGTGGAAGACATCAGATTTCTTCTCAGAACTTTGGTTGATAAATGGATTTTTTACAAATTTTGTTAAATCTCGGGTGACAGGGTAACGCGAATAGTTTATTAATACGGTCGCTAATGCGATGCTGGCAACGGCGGAGCACAAGCAATCTGAGGCATAGTGGATTATAAATTCCCACCTTTTTATCCAGCATTGATTACGATATCCGCATGCCTGCGGGGTAAAGTTTCATCAGATAATGATGAGTCACCAAAGAAAGTGTTAAGATTTATCCCATATGTTGTAAATATAGTTCTTTTGCCATTCGCTACATTAGTGACTAAACTTTCACTGAAGAAACATTTAAAGAAACATTTTTTTTGATTTAGTGTTTTTTCGTGATTCATTTGTCTGTACACTTGTCTTCGAAACATTAGTTGACTAAATTTAAACCAACCCAAAGGTTACGGATTCCGTTATGAGTGAAACGCTAAAAGTATTAAATAACATTCGCACCCTTCGTGCCCAGGCTCGTGAAGTCTCTTTAGTTGAACTGGAAGAGATGCTGGAAAAACTTGAAGCGGTTGTGAACGAACGACGTGAATCAGAAGCCGCTATCGCTTCTGAGATTAAAGAGAAAGAAGAGAAGCTGGCTAAATACCGTCAGATGCTGTTGGAAGACGGGATTGATTTAAGCGAACTGACCGCCGCTGATACCACCGCTGGCAAAACCCGTACCAAGCGTGCACCTCGTCCGGCTAAATATGAATATACTGATGAAAACGGCGAAACTAAATCCTGGACCGGCCAGGGCCGCACCCCGGCTGTGATCAAGCAGGCGCTGGATGCGGGTAAATCGCTGGATGATTTCCTGATCAAGTAATGATAAAGGGTCACTCAAAAGAGTGACCCTTTACTTTTCCCCTTCTGCTACCGCCGAATTTTTAATCTCTTTCTATTTAAAACCCGCCGCAAAGTAACGATCTTTTTTCCTGCCCAACACGTTAACATTGACACATTGATCGCCCTGGATAATCGCGGACACAGAAAAATCTGTATGTGCACGTTGAATTTGATCCATACCCACAATATAGCGTCAGGTTTTTCACTGCAGATTCGGTTTAGCCCAGCCTGACAAGAATATTATCCCAATAATAGCGATATTCTGACAGACTGCTCGACATAAAACCGCTGCCGGGATAACCTTATTCATTACTAAAATGAGTCGTCACCTCGTGTTTACCGGGTCAATCCGCCGTATCAGATGCCAGTTCAGAGGAAAATTCCGTCATCAAAATGCTTAGCGCCCTCACTGCGGGAAAACTAGCCGGCTTTAATATTCGTTCCGGCACTGTGCTTTGATTACCCCTGTTTTGAAAATATGCAACGCCAGCCAGGCAGAAACCCACCGACGACGTTAGCCGTGTTATTCAACAGCGTCAGACTGTTTTATGCGATTGAGCAGTAGCAGCAAACGATCAATATTGGCGTCTTCCGTTCGCCATGAGCAAATGCTGATACGTAAAGCGGGTTGCCCCTGCCATTGCGTCGCAGCAAACCAGGTTTCTCCAGACACCTGAACCGCATCGCGAATACGCAGCGTCTGCTGTTGATCATCAGCACGGAACAGGACCTGATTGAGCGCCACCCGATTCAAAACTCGATAGCCGGAGGATGACAAACCTTCAGCCACTCGCTTTGCCAGCCGACAGTGACGCTCAACCATCTCCGCCACCCCCGTCCTCCCCAGCGAACGCAGCGCGGCCCAGACAGGAATGCCACGCGGCCGGCGGGAAAACTCCAGCGTCAGATTTTTCTGCGCGTCCTCTGCCACCGCCGAATACACCGCGTCGCCGCACAGGGTGGCCGAAAGCGCCGCGGCATGACGGCATATTGCCATCGCGCAGTCATAGGGCGTGTTCAACCACTTATGCGCGTCGGTCGTCCAGCTATCGGCCTGCTCCACGCCATTAGTCAGTATGTGGAGTGCAGAAGCTCTGGCCCACAGACCGAATGCACCGTCAACATGCACCCAGCTTCCGGCCGCCTTTGCCAGCGGAATAATCCTTTCAAAATCATCAAACTCACCGCTGTTAACCTCTCCAGCCTGCAGGCACAGGATGGTGCGGTCGTTCAGCTGCGGCAGTTGTTCGATATCCACCTGTCCTCGTTCATTCACCGGCGCGATTAACAGATGACGCAATCCGAAACCCAGCACGCGCAGCGCCTTAATCACCGTGATATGCGCCAGCGCCGACACCACTACGCGGATCTCCGGCGCACCGATCAGCCCGTCCTGGTCAAAGTCCCAGCCCTGTTGCTTCAGCAGCTCGCGCCGGGCGGTCGCCAGGCAGCTCAGGGTACAGGCCGTGGCGCTGGTGCCAAATCCCACCGCACTTTCACTGGGTAAGTTGAGGATTTCCAGCAGCCAGCGCGACGCCTGCCGTTCCAGCGTGGCGGAAACCGGCGAATTATCCCACCCGGAAGCGCACTGATCCCAGGCGATCATCAGGCGCTCGGCAGCGCTGGCCACCGGCAGGGTCGCGCCGATAACAAAACCAAAATAATCTGCCCCGTTAGAGGCTGTGGTCGCAGGCGATCCAACGTCATCAAGCATTGCCAGCGTTTGTTCTGTCGGATGTCCGTCCAGCGGCAGGGGCTCATCAAAACGTTTCAGCCCGGCAATCGCTTCTGCATCGGGAAAGACACGCCGCGAAGGCAGCGAGCGGGTGTAATCCAGCGCGCGTATGTCCGCTGCCGCCAGCAGTGCAAGTTCATCCATTTTTCACCTCATTTAATTGTGTGTATAAATTGAAGACCAGAGCCAGCAGACTTATCGCCGCACCCGTCATACAGACCGACGACCATCCGCCGTAAGCAAATGCCTGTGTGGAAACCAACGCACCCAGCCCGCTGCCCGCAGAGTAAAACAGCATATAGGCGGCGATCAGCTGCGAACCTGCGGCATTTTGACCGCTCAGTAGCAGGCTCTGGTTAGTAACGTGCAGCGCCTGTCCACCTGCATCCAGCAGAAAAATGCCGATAATGAGCATCAGTAGTGAGCTTTCCCCAAGCCACAGAGGCAGCCAGCTGAGCACCAGTATCAGCAGAGATAAGCGAGTATTACTGCTGGCCAGACCGCGATCGACCCGCCTGCCCGCCCGGCTCGCAATCAGCGCACTGAACGCCCCCACCAGCCCAAGCGCGCCAATTTTTCCGTGGTTCAGATTCCAGGGCGGCGGCGTTAACAGCAATACCAGCGCGCTCCAGAAAATCGCAAAGCTGGCAAACATCAGCAGCGCCAGCACGCCGCGTATTTGCAACTGTCGATGCTGACGCAGCAGAAACCAGAAAGACACGAGCGGTGGATGTCCGCTGTCTGTTTTCTGCGCAGGGAGATCGGGAAACCGCCGCCAAAGCACTGACGCCAGCAGCGTCATGATCAGCGCGGAAGCTAAATAGACGCTGCGCCAGCCTGTGATATCGCTGAGCACCCCGGCAAACACCCGCGCCAGCAGTAGCCCGCCCACCACACCGGCAGAAACGGCGCCCACCGTCTGGCCGCGCGAATGCTCCGGTGCCGCTGCCGCAGCAAAGGCGATCATCCCCTGAGTCATCGCGGTGCCGGTCAGGCCGGTCAGCAGCATCGCCAGCAGCAGTATTGTGCCATTCGGTGCAACCGCCACCAGCAGCAGTGAAGCGATCAGCGCCACCAGCTGACAGCGCATCAACCGACGGCGGTTCAGCCTGTCGCCCAGCGGCACCAGTAACAACAGCGCCAGCAGGCAGCCCAGCTGCGTGGCAAAAATTACCGTACCCAGCGAGGCGGAACGCAGCCCAAAGCTGAGGCCGAGGGTATCCAGCAGCGGCTGGGCATAATAAACGTTGGCAACGCTGAGGCCGGTTCCGGTGGTAAACAGAGCAACCTGCCAGCCGGGCAACCCCTGCGGCGATCCTCTTACGGGAATAACGTGACTCACTTTCGCCTCCTGATTAGTTTCAAATTAAAACCAATTGCAGCCTGCGTGAAGTGGTTTTAAAATGCAACTAAATAATTTTCAGGAGATGAAACGATGGCGGCAAATATTCCGTTCAGCCAGTCACCCTGCCCGGTGGCCCGCAGCGTGGATCTGATCGGCGATCGCTGGATGCTGATGATCCTGCGCGACGCCTTTGACGGCAGCCGGCGATTCAGCGAGTTTCAGCGCGGACTGGGCGTGGCGCGCAATATACTGGCCGATCGCCTGAAGAAGCTGGTGGAAGCCAATCTGCTGAAGGTGCAGCCCGCCTCAGACGGCACCGCGTGGCAGGAATATGTGCTGACCGAGCGCGGCCTGGCCACCTTCCCGCTGATCGTCGCGCTGCGGCAGTTTGGCGAGAATCAGCTGTTCGGCCCGGGCGAAGCGCATTCCGAACTGCTGGAAACCGCCAGCGGGCAAACGCTTTTCCCCCTGCGGATACTTAACCATCAGGGTGACGAGATCACCCCGGAAATGACCCGGGTGCAGAAGCTCGACTGAGTCTTATGCAAAAAACGCAAATAGCTAGATGAATTCCTTGGTTCACCAAACCCCTTGTCAGGATTGATATTTATCGTCAGCAGATAAAACAAACTGACAATAAAGGAATTCTTCATGCGCACAACTTTCCGCCTCAACGCCCTCGCCGGCGCACTGGCGATATTTTCCGGGGTGATTGCCGCACAGGCAGCCGATAAACCCGTTCAGGGCGGCACGCTGATTTATCTTGAGCAGCAGGCACATACCAACCTTTATCCCCCTGCCGGTGGCTTCTATCCCAACGGCGGCATTCTTAATCAGATCACCGATAAGCTGACCTGGCAGAACCCCAAAACGCTGGAAGTTGAGCCGTGGATTGCGGAAAGCTGGAGCAGCAATGCCGATAAAACCGAATACACCTTTAAAATCCGCCAGGGCGTGACGTTTTCTGACGGCACGCCGCTGGATGCCAACGCGGTTGCGAAAAACTTTGATACCTATGGCCTCGGCAACAAAGCCCAGCGCCTGCCGGTCTCGGAAGTGATCAACAACTATGACCACAGCGAAGTGATCGACCCGCTGACGGTGAAGTTCTTCTTCAAAAAGCCGTCGCCGGGCTTCCTTCAGGGTACCGCCACCATCGGGTCCGGCCTGGTATCCCTCAGCACGCTGGCACGCAATTTTGAAGCGCTGGGCGATGCCCGTCACATTATTGGTTCCGGTCCGTTTGTGGTCAGCGATGAGAAGCTGGGCCGCGAGGTTGATCTGAAAGTGCGCGCGGACTACCAGTGGGGGCCGAAGAACGGTTCACAGCAGGGCCGCGCCAATCTGGACGCGATTAAAATTATCGTCACCCCGGAAGACAGCGTGCGCATCGGCGCACTGCTGGCAGGCCAGGCGGGAGCCATTCGCCAGGTACAGGCCTACGATGAAAAGCAGGCCGAACAGCAGAACTTCCCCATCTACGCAGCACCCACGCGCGGCATTAATGACAGCCTGAGCTTCCGCCCGGATAACGCCCTGGTCGCCGATGTGAAGGTGCGCAAAGCCCTGCTGCACGCTACCAACAGCCAGCAGATTGTCGATACCCTGTTCTCTCCTAACTATCCGGTGGCCAGGTCCGTGCTGGCCAGTTCGGCGGCGGGCTACGTTGACCTCAGCGACCAGCTGAAGTTTGACCCGGCGCTGGCCAACAAACTGCTGGATGAAGCGGGCTGGAAAGCGGGCAGCGACGGTATCCGCCAGAAGGATGGCCAGAAGCTGGCGCTGACGGTGTATGAATCCCTGCCGCAGCCGCAGAATAAAGAGGTCCTGCAGTTGGTGGCACAGCAGTGGAAGCAGGTCGGCGTCTCGCTGGCGGTAAAAGCGGGCGATGCGGGCAGTAAAACCGTCGATAACCTCGACCCGCAGAAAACCCCGGTTTCCGTCACCGAAGTGGGTCGTGCCGATCCGGACGTGGTGAAGAGCCAGTTCTATCCCACCAACCGCGATGGCCTGTTGCAGAAAGGCGGCTCGAGCAGCCTGGTGAAAACCTTCCGTGACGACAAACTCAACGGCATTCTTGAGGGCATCGCGGCCGAAACCGATCCGCAAAAACGCCTGGCGCTGACCGGCGATGCGCAGCGCTATCTGATCGAGCAGGCCTATAACATTCCGATCTTTGAAGAGCCGCAGGTGTTCGCCGGCGCGCCGTGGCTGAAGGGGCTGACCTTCGAAGCCGTCGGTCGCCCGAGCTTCTACGGTGCCTGGCTGGAAAAACACTGAGGTAAGCAGCGATGACGGGATATTTCACTCAGCGACTGGGACAGGCTCTGCTGGTGCTGTGGGTGGCGTTTACCGTCTCCTTTGTACTGCTACAGGTGCTGCCCGGCGATGCGATCCTGATTAAATTTCAGAACCCTGATTTAGGACTGAGCCCGGCGCAGATCGAAGAGATGCGCCAGTCTTACGGAGCCAGCACGCCGCTGTGGCAGCAGTATCTGCACTCTCTCGGCAGCATGCTGCGCGGAGATTTTGGCTTCTCCGTGCAGGCCGGGGTGCCGGTCAGCGAACTACTGACCGAAAACTTCCCGGCCACGCTGCGCCTGGCGCTGCCGGGCTTTGTGCTGGCCACCCTGCTGGCGGTGGTAATTGCCTTCAGCTCCAGCCTGACCGGGCTGCGCTGGCTGCGTAACGCGCTACAGTCGCTGCCTTCTCTGTTTATCTCGATCCCCACCTTCTGGCTGGGGATTGCGCTGATTCAGGTCTTCTCCTTCCAGCTGCGCTGGATACCGGTGATCAGCCCCGGTGAGTGGGTTGGCCTGATCCTGCCGGTGATCACCCTGGCGGTGCCGATTTCAGCGCCGCTGGCGCAGATCCTGATCCGCAGTATCGACCAGGTGCAGACCCAGCCGTTTGTCGCCGTTGCCCGCGCCAAAGGCGCCAGCCAGCGGCGGGTGCTGTGGTATCACGTGGCGCGTAATGCGCTGCTGCCGGTGCTGACCATTGCCGGTCTGCTGTTAGGCGAGCTGATTGCCGGCGCGCTGATCGCCGAAACGGTGTTCGGCCTCAGCGGGCTGGGGCAGCTGACCCAGCAGGCGGTGAACAATCAGGACGTGGCGGTACTGCAGGCGATCGTGATGATTTCCGCTACCGGCTTCGTGCTGATCAATTTACTGGTCGATATCTTCTCGCCGTTACTCGACCCGCGTCTTAAGCATTATCAGAGGGCAGCATCATGAGCCTCGCCGATTTGAACAGCACACACAAAACCTCCCGCCTGTACTGGCGCAATATCCTGCCACGGCAGTTCCGTCCGGGGCTGGTGCTGGCCTGGCTGACGATCGCCATCGCCATTCTCTGGGCGCTGTTTCCGGGCTGGTTTACCGACTGGAGCGCCACCGAAGGGGTGGCCGGGGTGCAGCGCCTGGCACCGCAGGCCGGGCACTGGTTCGGCACCGATCAGCTGGGGCGCGATCTCTATGCGCGTATCGTCTGGGGCGCATCCCATTCACTGAGCGGCGCGCTGGTTGCCGTGACGCTGGGTCTGACGGTGGGCACGCTGCTCGGCGTGATCGCCGGGGCACTGGGCGGACGCAGCGAAAGCGTGGTTATGCGGCTGGTGGACGTGCTGCTGGCGATTCCCGGCCTGCTGCTCTCCCTGAGCATTATTATCCTGCTCGGCTTCGGCACCGTTAACGCCGCGATTGCGGTGGGGATCACCTCCATTGCCAACTTCGCCCGCCTCGCCCGCTCTGAGGTGGTTCGCGTGCGCCATTCCGAATACGTTGAGGCGGCTTACGGCAGCGGCGGCACCTTCTTCGCGGTGCTGTGGCGGCACATTTTACCGAACTCGCTAACGCCGGTGCTGGCGTTCTCCGCGCTGCAGTTCGGCAGCGCCATTCTGGCGATTTCCACCCTGAGCTTCCTGGGCTATGGCACGCCACCGCCCACCCCGGAGTGGGGGTTACTGATCGCCGAAGGACGTAACTATATTTCTACCGCCTGGTGGCTGACCACCTTCCCGGGCATTGTCGTGGTGCTGGTGGTACTGGCCGCCAATCGCATCAGCCATCATTATTCAGGAGGCCGCCGATGAGCGAATCAACCCAGCCAGTGCTCAGGGTGAACAATCTGAGCATCGCCTACCGCAGCGGCGGCGAGCAGAAACGGGTGATCCACAATGTGTCGTTCAGCGTGGAACGGGGTGAAGTCGTGGCGCTGGTCGGCGAGTCCGGCTCGGGGAAAACCACCACCGCGCAGTCGATTATCGGCCTGCTGGCGGACAATGCGGTACGCGAAGCGGGGCAAATCTGGCTGAACGGCGTGGAAATCTCCCACTGGTCGCAAAAGCGGCTGGACGGTATTCGCGGTGCCGCTATCAGTCTGATCCCGCAGGACCCCGGCAGCTCGCTGAACCCGGTGAAAACTATTGGCGCGCAGGTGGAAGAGATCCTGCTGCTGCATGAGCCATTATCCCGTCAGCAGCGCCGTGAGCGCGTGGTGGCGCTGCTAAAGCGCGTCGGGCTGTCGCATCCCGAACAGCGCGCACAACAGTATCCGCACCAGCTTTCCGGCGGTATGAAGCAGCGGGTGCTGATCGCGATTGCTATTGCGCTGAAGCCGGCGCTAATCATCGCCGATGAGCCCACCAGCGCGCTGGATGTCACCGTGCAGAAGCGCATTCTCGATCTGATCGACGAGCTGCGCCGTGAGTCGGGCACCGCAGTGCTGTTTGTCACCCACGACCTGGCCGTGGCCGCGGCGCGTTCCGATCGGATTCTGGTGTTCCGCCACGGTGAAATCCGCGAGCAGGGCAGCGCGGAGGCGATTGTGCATTCACCGCAGGATGCCTATACCCGCCAGCTGTTCGCCGATGCGTCCGCGCTTTCGGTGGGAAGCTTCGCTCCGGCTCAGCGGCCGCAGTTTTCCCAACCGGCTGTTGAGATTATTGGCCTGAACAAATACTTCTCCCTTGGTAAAGGTAAAGGCTTCCAGGCGCTGAACAACGTGTCTTTCAGCGTTCAACGCGGTACGACCCATGCCCTGGTCGGTGAGTCCGGGTCGGGGAAAACCACTCTCGCCCGTATTTTGCTCGGCTTCCAGCAGGCGGACAGCGGCCGGGTGGTGATTGACGGTATTGATGCCTCATCGCTGCGCGGCGAAGCGCTGCGTCAGCTGCGCCGCAAGATCCAGCTGGTCTGTCAGAACCCGTTTGCCTCACTCGATCCCTCGCAGACGCTGTATCGGGTGATTGAAGAGCCGCTGCTGAACTACGAACCGCTCAGCCAGCAGGAACGCCGCCAGCGCGTGGAAGAAGCGGCAACCCGCGTGGCGCTGCCGCTTACCCTGCTGGACCGTAAGCCCCATGAGCTTTCCGGCGGCCAGCGCCAGCGCGTGGCCATCGCCCGCGCGCTGATCCTGCGCCCGCAGATCCTGGTGCTGGATGAAGCTACCTCGGCACTGGATGTCACCATTCAGGCGCAGATCCTCAGCCTGCTGCTTCAGCTACAGCGGGAGCTGGGTTTGAGCTATCTGTTTATTTCACACGATCTCGCCACGGTCCGGCAGCTGGCGCACAGCGTTTCCGTGCTGCGTGCCGGGCAGCAGATTGATTACGGCAACACCGCCGGGGTGTTTAATCGCCCCGCCAGCGACTACACCCGCGAACTGATTGCCGCGATACCCGTTTTGACTCGCGCAAAGGACACCGCATGACTACTAAACGCCTTGGATTTTTTACCCGCCTGCTGGACAAAACCAGCGCGCAGGAACGCTATCGACTGGCTACGCTCCAGATTCAGCATGCCGAGCGCTGGGGATTCGACACCGCCTGGGTTGCCCAGCACCATTTCCATGAACACGAGGGCGGCCTGCCCTCCCCGCTGCTGTTCCTCGCCAGCGTGGCGGCACAGACCTCGCGCATCCGTCTGGGCACGGCGATTATCACCCTGCCGATGGAGAACGCGCTGCGGGTGGCGGAAGATGCCGCCGTACTCGATCTTCTCAGCCATCATCGTCTGGAGCTGGGGCTGGGTTCCGGCGGTACGCCAACCTCATTTCTGCCGTTCGATCTGACGTTTGGCCAGCGTGCGGACGCTTTCTCGGCCAATCTGGACACCCTTATCAAGGCCTGGGGCAACGCGCCGCTGGCGCATGAGGATAACCGACTGTATCCGGCCGCACCGCAGCTGGCCGGGCGTCTCTGGCAGGCCACGTTCTCGGTTGCCGGGGCCGCACGGGCCGGAGCCGCCGGTCACGGGCTGATGCTGTCGCGCACCCAGCCGCGGCCGCCGGGTCAGCCGGATCTGCCACTAGATGCGATTCAAAATCCGCTGATCGATGCCTATCTGGAGGCACTGCCGCGCGGCGTGGAACCGCGCATTCTGGCCTCGCGCACCGCGTTCGTCAGCCGCAACGGTAACGAAGCGCGCCGTCTGGCCCTGCCGGGACTCACCGCGCAGGCGGAGCAGCATCGTACCGCCGGGCATGTCGTACCGGGCGATACGCTGGATGACTATATTGCCATTTTCGATGCGCACCTCGGCACACCGGAACAGGTTGTCGCCTCGCTCCGCAGGGACAGCACCCTGCCGCGCGTCACCGATATTTCGTTCCAGGTGCACTCTATCGATCCACCGCATCAGCACATTTTAACCTCTATCGAACTGCTGGCTACCGAGGTCGCTCCGGCGATGGGCTGGCGACGGGCCGCTACCGTACAGAATCACAAGGAAACCGTATGACACCGTCTCAGGATTTACTGCAAAAACTGGCCGACATTGCGGCAGACAGCCCGCTGGCGGAAGCCCGCCTCACCCGTGAGGCCGCCACCACGCACACGCAGGGCAGCTACGATGTGCTGTTCAGCGGCAATGATTCGGGCGATTTCCCGCTCTCTTTGCGCCTGTCCCTGGCAGAACAGATTGCCCGCTGGCACGGCGAAGAATCGCTGGCGGTGCACTATGCCGGACGGATCACCACAGCCCCGGCAGAGGATCGGCTGGCCTCCGCGCTGGCACATGCCGAGCTGCTGACCTTTAAACCGGCCAGCGCCGAACCGACACATTTGCAGGCGCTGGAACAGGTGGGATGGAGTAAGGCAGCGATTGTAACCCTGTCCCAGCTGGTGGCGTTTATCAGCTTCCAGAGCCGGCTGCTGCGCGGCTATCGTCTGCTGAACGGCGAGAACGGTTCGGCGGCCAGCACTCAGCCGGTGACCGCGGCCGCATGGCGCACCGAACCCCAGACCCTGAGTGGGAAAAATGCCCCGCCGGCGTTTACGCGCGAAGAGCTGGGCTGGGAGCCGTGGCTGGCGGCCAAACCGCTGACCGAGTTCAACCCGCTGGAAAAAGCCACGCTGGCCAAGTTTGGCCATACCGATTCCGATTATTTCCGCCTGCTGGCGCGCAACCTGCCGCTGCTGGAACAGCGCACGCTGACTGACAAGGGGATTTTCTTCACCTCCGGCGGACTGCCGCGCAAGGAGCGAGAGCTGGCCGCTACCGTCTCCAGTAAGGTCAACGGCTGTATTTTTTGCGCCTCGGTTCACGCCCGTAAGGCCGCGCAGCTGTCGAAACAGCCGGAAGACATTCAGCGCCTGATTGATACCGCCCCCGGAAAACCGCTGGCGGTGGATCAGTCCCCGCGCTGGCTGGCGCTGATCGACTTCGCCGCTTCACTGTCCGCCACACCACCAACGGCCAGCGTTAAGCAGCTGACAACCCTGCGTGAACAGGGACTAAGCGAACTGGAGCTGGTGGATCTGATCCAGTCTACCGCGTTCTTCGCCTGGGCTAACCGCCTGATGCTGACCCTTGGCGAGCCGTACACCGAAACCGTCTGAATTGACAGGGGAGCTGCGGCTCCCTTTCTAACAGGAGCGATGAATGTCACAACCGCAACCCGCACTGGATCACGTGGTGATCAACGTCGGCCCACAGCTGGATGAGGCAGCTGCGCTGTTTCAACGTCTCGGCTTCCAGCTGACCGCTCGCGGCCACCACTCGCTGGGTTCAAGTAATCACCTGGCGATTTTCGGCAATAACTATCTTGAACTGCTCGGTTATGAGCCGGATCGCGGCAATCTGCGCCGCGATCTGTGGCAGTCGCCGATCGGCCTTTCGGGGCTGGTGTGGAAAACAAACGATGCCGATGCGGTGTACCAACATCTGCAACAGCAACAGCTGGCCGATACGCCACCGGGGACGTTTTTCCGTCCGGTCACGCTGCCGGACGGCAGTGAGACGGAAGCCCGTTTTCGTACCGTCAGGCTGCATGCCGATCGCGTACCGAACGGCCGCAGCTTCTTTTGCCAGCACCTGACTCCAGACGCGGTCTGGCAGAAAGACTGGCAGGTACATCCGAACGGCGTTACACAGATCCGCGAGTTTGTTATCGCCGCCGAACGTCCCGGGCAGGCCGCCGAGGTTTATCTTCAGCTGTTCCCTTCCGTGGTGCTACAGGAAACGGAAAACGGTGAGCGGGTGATTGATGCGGGTGTGGCGCGGATACGCTTTGTTCCGACTGAAGCGGCGGAAAGCGAGTTCGGCAATCTGCCAGAGGACTATAACGGCAGTACCAGAATGGTGGCGCTGAGCCTGCACAGCGCTTCGCTGGAACAGGTGAAAGAGAGCCTGTCTCAGAGTGGTATTCCCTTCCATGAGGATCGGCAGGGCGTTCGCGTTGATGCCCGGCACGCTTTCCAGCTGGCGCTCCGTTTTACACAGTAAACCGGCACGTAAAGGTCAGTGCAGCACCATACGTCGCATTGACCAGGCAGGTCAGGCAGGTCAGGCAGGTCAGGCAGGTCAGGCAGGTCAGGCAGGTCAGGCAGAATAGCTTCGACCGGACGTAAAAACAGCGGGCATCTGCCCGCTGTCTTATTCTACCCGTCAGCAAAGAATCGGAGCTTAGCCCAGGTACTCAATAATCGACAGTCCGCCGTTATAGTCGGTGCTGTAGATAATGCCCTGCGCATCCACAAACACATCACAAGACTGGATCACCTGTGGGCGTCCCGGACGCGTATCCATCATTTTCGCCGGGGCGGCAGGCACCAGCGCACCGGTTTCCACCGGCTGATACGGATTGCTGATATCGTAAGCGCGTACGCCCGCGTTCTGCCAGGTGGCAAAGATCAGGGTTGAGCTGACGAAGCTGCCCGGGCGGTTTTCATGCAGGTTATGCGGGCCAAAATGCGCCCCTTTCGCCACGTAGTCGATCTCAGCCGGCTGCGGAAAGGTCGAGATGCTGACCGGATTTGACGGTTCGCGAATATCAAACAGCCAGATATGCTTCTCTCCGTCCTCCTGATTATCCAGCACCGCCTCATCCAGCACCACCAGCAGATCGCGATCCGGCAGCGGCAGCGCGGTGTGCGTTCCGCCGCCGAATGGCGGGCTCCAGTTGCGATGGCTAATCAGCGTCGGCTGACTGCGGTCGCTAACGTCCAGTAGCGTCAGACCACCGTCGCGCCAGCTGCCGTAAGCAGTATCGCCACTGATAATCGCATGGTGCAGCGCATAGCGTTTACCTTCAGGCCAGTCCGGCTTTTCCCCCTCTGCGGCATTCATGCCCGGCAGCCACCAGCGCCCCGCCACTTCCGGCTTCTGCGGATCGGCAAGATCAATGGTCAGGAAAATATAGTCGGTAAAGCCGTCCAGCAGTGCGGAAACATAGGCCCAGCAACCGCCCACGTACCAGATGCGGTGAATACCGATACCGTTCAGCGGCAGGAAGCTGATTTCACGCGGGCGATCGGGGATAGAGATATCAAAAATGCGCAGGCCGGCGCTCCAGCCCCGATCCTGAACATCACTGACCGTCTCGCCCACCGAGCGGGTGTAATAGACTTTCTCATCGGCAAAACGCACGTCGGCGAACAGGTCGCGGGCGTTGATCACCAGCAGCAAATCGCCGTGCGCCTGCAGATGCACATTCCACGTTCCCGGCGGCGCGGCAATATAGCCTGCGGGGCGCGGATTTTTCGCATCACGGACATCAATAATCGAAAAGCCGGACGAAACCATATGGCCTACGTAGGCATAGCCACGATGAACCATCACCTGCACACCGTCCGGTCGCCCGCCCTGGTCGCTGTGACCAATCAGGCGCATGTTCCGGCTGAATTCCGGGGTCGGTAAACTGTCTGACACGGTATCGTCCTTACTTTTTGTATTTCGCTTCCAGGGTGGCGAACCACGGCGCTACGAAGTCTTCGGTCTGGCCCCAGCCCGGGATGATTTTGCTCAGACCCGCTACGTTAACCGGACCGGGCTGGGCAACCAGCAGCGCCTGCGGAATGGTGGTGGCTTTAAATTCGTAGCTGTCCGGCGTGGCTTCACCTGCCAGCTTCAGCGCCACCAGGCGCACGTTGGTGGCACCGATCAGTTTCGGATCGACTGCCGCCGTCACTTTCCACGGGCTGCCGGCTTCACGCATCAGCTGCAGATCCTGATTGGATACGTCGATGCTGTAGAGTTTGATTTCGGTACGGCCATTCTCTTTCAGCGCTTTCATCGCGCCCTGGCTGAAGGCATCCCAGGTTCCCCAGATCGCATCCACTTTACCTTTTGGATATTTGGCCAGCAGCGCGCCGACCTTATTGGCGGTATCGCCCTGGACGTCAGAGGAAACGGCACCGACGGATTCCAGCTCGTGGATGCCCGGGTTTTCCTGTAGCAGCTGCTTGTAGGCCGCCTGGCGGCGTTCCATCGGCGGGAAACCGGCGACCCACAGTTTGATGATGTTGGCTTTGCCGTTGTGATCCTGCACCAGCTGGCCGAAGGACAGTTTGGTCAGGGAAGCGTCGTCCTGCTGGGTGACGGTGGCGCCGGGAATGGTGCCGTCAACGGAGGTATCAAACACCGACACCGCAATGCCGCTATCAACGATCTTTTTAATCAGCGGCGCAGCATACGGCGCGCGGCCCTGCGACAGAATGATCCCGTCATACTTCTGGCTGATCGCCTGGTTTACGAAGTCCTGGAATTTGGCGTCATCACCGTTGGTTAAAAAGGTGCTCACCTTAAAGCCCAGCGCTTTACCCTGCTGGATCGCGCCCTGGACAAACTGCATGGTGTTATCGTCGGAACCGAGGTTACGGATCACCGCAATACGTACCGGGCCATCGTGGCTGGCAATTTTCTCCGGTACCGGAGTTGGCATGGCGGCATGAACGGGCAGAGCGCTGGCAACCAGCAGGGCCAGTACGGAAAAAATTGGTTTCATCAGAGATCCCTGTATCAAAAAGTAAACTGGAGAATAAACGGCACGATATGTCACTTTTTCATGCCTGTAACTGACTGACAAAGAAGTAAAAGGAATAAGTAACTATAAAAAAAGTATTAGCCTGTGGCGAAGGCTCTACAGCAGGATAGAGACAAAGAAACGCGAAGGAATATCATGGACATTACCGCAATTCAGGTCGTTCCAGGCCCCGCTAACTATTATTCTCATCCCGGTGCACTGGCGCGCCTGTCAGACTTATATAGTGAAGCGCAGCTTTCTCAGGCCGTCTGGCTGTACGGCGAGCGCGCAATTCAGGCAGCGCGCCCCTTCCTGCCGGCGGCGTTCTCACTGAGCGGCGCACGGCATCTGCAGTACGGCGGACACTGTACCGATCCGGATCTCGCCCGGCTGGCGCAGGCTGCCGGTGACGACCGCCAGGTGGTGATTGGCGTGAACGTCAACGATCCGGCCCAGATCGATCCGGTCATCGCGCACACCCTGCGTCCTAAAGAATCCATCCATGCGCTGCCAATCCCCGTTACGCCGGACAGCCTGCGCGAAGCATTTCTTCACGTTGAGTCCTTAGGTCGGTAAACACAGAGTCGGCTCATTTTTACTCAGGGTGAGCCAGATATTTATCCACAGAATCGGGGGATAATTCAGTGAGTAACTGTATTAAACCTGAGAAGAAACCGTCAGAAAAAATAATTAAGATGCTGATAGTAAGCTGTTTTTTATTTACCCGAGGCAACCAGGGACAGATAAAGGCCGCGGCCGATTTTACCACCGATAATTCAGACAAATCCGCTATCGATGCGTGACAATGTCACAAAATTCAGCTGTTCAATGAGGCATAGAGTCACAGACATTTTTTGCTATTCTGTCAGCGCGACTTTCCCGTCAGAAGCCTAACGAGTAAACAATGATGAAGGACAGGACAGATATAGCGCAGCCCCGTGAAGATAAAACTAAAATTATCGGCGTGGTCAGCGATGAATTTACCAATCCCTACACCGTTACCCTGCTGAATGAGCTGACCCGTCAGTTAAACCAGCGCGACAGTATCACGCTGCTGCTGAACGTCAACTCACGCGACGGCTTGCAGGCTGCGCTGAGGAGCACAGCATCATTAAAACCCGATGCGCTGGTTTTCCTCTCATCCGTCTTCAGTGACGAGCTGCGTGTTGCCGCCGATATTCTGCCGCAGGTTCCGGCAATTTATATCGGGAGTACCGCGCCTGATACTGCCGCAGAAAGCATCCTTGTTGATGGGTATACCGCCGGGAAACAGGTTGCCCGACTGCTGAATTCGCAGGGCTATATCCGGTTCGGCTATCTTCAGGCGCAGGATTCCGCACCGCTGCCGCAGCAGACTGGCTACAACGAAGGACTGGCCGCTGCACATCAGTCCGTTAAACAGGTTCTGACCGCCGATGGCTTCGACCGTGAGCACGCGTGGCGCGCCACCCTGGCCTATCTGAAGCAGACCTGGGCTTCCGAACGCATCGATGCCCTGTTCTGCGATAACGATGAACTGGCATTTGGTGCCCTGCAGGCGGTGCGTGATTTTGGTGAACGGGTACACATTGGCGTTGTCGGTTCTGGTGACACCAGCGAAGCCCACTCCCCGACCTGGCATCTCACCAGCCTGTCACAGCGCAGCGATCTGCTGGTCAGCGAAGCACTCAGCCGCCTGCTGGATAATCACAGCGACCCGGAAGGTGTATGGCGTCACGGTGAACTGAAAGTCCGGCATTCACACCTGAGCCGCGAGACCTTCAGCGAACCTTCGCAGTGTGGCTGCGCCAGCCGACACTGATCGCACGAATTCTACGGCTCGATCTCTTTTACGCCGAAGCCAGCCCGGCAACGATCCCGGGCTGGCTTTTTTTGTTATGTGAAAAACGATCCTGCCTGAAAATCCCCTTAATAACCACTGTAGCGAGAGGATCAACTTTGGATGTCCACTGTAGAGAGAAGTCCGCTGAAATAACCACTGTGGAGAGTATTAACCACTATAAAGACTGATATCCACTATCCACTACAGGGAGCAGATAACCACTGCGGTGAGAACACTGTCCACTGTGAGGAGTAATGGAAGATAAAGAAGGGTATCAGGGATAAGAATCCAGATGTTAGCGATTACTCACATACGATAAAACAAGGGTTTGCAGGTTAGTGGTCACCAGGGCGGCGTGCAATAACCACTGTAGAGAGTGACGCCACTCATTACAGTGGTTGCCATACTCTCTGCAGTGGTGATTAGGGGATGATGGTGCGACGATCGCTCACTACAGTGGATGGTGAGTTCACGATCCTCTCACCACAGTGGTTACTTAATCAGGTTTTACGACCCTTGCGGATCTTCTCCAGCAGCTCCAGCTCTTCACGGGAAAGCATCACCATCTCCCCTTCTTTCTCCCTGCTGTCCGGGATGTCATCAAACTCGTCTTCACCGATGTCAGGCAGGCTGAGCGGGATATCTGCCGGGCGCAGTTTTGGCCGCCTGTAATGGATAACAAAGTACACCACCTTACCCCGCTTCACTTCCGTATAGTCGAGGTAGCCGATTTCTTTCAGCTGCTCCATCGCCTTACGCACCGTGGCATTCTGCGTGATGGTCCGGGAGGTCAGATTGAGCCTTGCCCGCAGGCGGGCCATGGAGATCGGTGCCGGTGAAGGCGGCAGACTCTCGATAAACGTGTAGAGCGCCTGTGCAGACTCTTTACGCGAAAGCTCGTTGATCGCTCTGAGCTGTAGCAGCACTTTTTTATCAAACTGGTAGAGCTCAAAAATCTTCGGATCGGCCTGAAGCGTTACTGAGTCATTTTTGGTGCTGTATTTCGCCGACTGAACCAGGTGAGTGACGTAGTACTCCCCTTCTTTGCTGCTGAAAGCAATGGTGTTGGTCGCAATGCGGGTCAGAGACGCGTCCAGACGGCTTCTGAGACGCGCAGAGGACCGTACAGAGGGTATCCCACAGAGTTTGGCAAAATCGATGAATGGCAGCGTTACGCTGTCTCCCAGCACCTTGTATTTAGCAAACGCATGAATGATCCCCACCCAGGTCTTAAAGTCGTTATCCATATCCAGTCGGGCGCCGGTGATCTTTATATTCTCATACCCTTCCGATTTGACGATCGACAGCTGCTTTAATTCTTCCGTGACGTCCATAGTAGACATCTGGTTCTTACGCCCGCGCGCGGTGGATTTCAGCGTCGGAACAAACAGTCCCAGCCGCATCAGAGCCACAGGCTGCACGGTATTATTGGTGTTAGGCGTCAGGTTGATAACTTCGCCGGTGCGTTTATCCGTTTCACTGAAAGCGTCGGCTATCATTCTGTTTTCTGGATCTTTATCCGGCATCTTTTACATTCCATCAACTCACAGGCGAGGATCGCGATTACTGGTCACAGTGGATACTAACACTCACTATAGCGGATATTCTACTCACTACAGAGGTTTTATTACTTACCACAGTGGTTAGTTTACTCTTCACAGTGGATAGTAACCCCCTCCAGGAGCAGGCGTGGCGCGGCTTGAGCGCATGCAGGGATCTTTATGGTTCTTATAAGGTTCTTTCTGGATCTTGTTACTGGATCTAAGCAGTGGATAAAATTACGTTATTTCAGATCTGAAAACTGTGGAAAAGATCCAGTAACCGCCTATCCGGATTCATCTGCTCATTTTACAACCCACCGCCGCCGCATATCTGTACGAAATCAGAGTTGATAAGGTTATTCACACGGTTTTTGCCCCTTTCCTCACTACAGTGGTTTCGATCTACTCTCTTCAGCCGTTAGCCGACTCTCTACAGCGGTTGTTTTACTCCCCGTAGCGGTTGTTTTACTCCTCACAGTGGATAACGATCGGGCCTCAGGCCAGACAGGGCAAGGCCTCCATAGGTGCGGGGATCTTCTTGGATCTATTTATGATCTATTCAGGATCTAATTATTGGATCTGGCCTGTGAATAACGGGGAAAAACACCCAGTTATGACGTGAGTATGAGTAAAACAACGATCTTTTCTTTCAGTCATCCATTTAGAGATAAAAGCCACCTTTATGTTGATAATTATCTCCGTGTGTAGGATTATTGATTTTAAGAAGATAAGCTACATAAGTGGAGACATTGATGAATATGGATTCGCATCAGACTGAAAAGATTGCCCAGCGGGCAGGTAAAATGCTGACTTCTCTGACTGAACACATTCAGGCGCAGAAAGAAGAAATGCGTGAGAACGAATACTTTCAGGTCTACGCCAAAGCTGCACTGGCAAAACTGCCTAAACTGACGCGTGCTAACGTTGATTATGCCGTCAGCGAAATGGAAGAAAGCGGTTATGTTTTTGATAAACGCGCTGCAGGGTCCTCAACCAAATATGCGATGACTCTCCAGAATATTGTGGATATCTATCAGCACCGTGGCGTACCTAAATATCGTGACCGTCATGCAGAAGCGCTGACCGTATTCGTCGGCAACCTGAAAGGGGGTGTGTCAAAAACCGTCTCCACCGTTTCTCTGGCGCACGCGATGCGTGCTCACCCTCACCTGCTGTTTGAAGATCTGCGCATTCTGGTTATCGATCTCGATCCTCAGTCTTCAGCGACCATGTTCCTTAACCACACAAGGGCTGTGGGTATTGTGGAAACGACCTCTGCACAGGCAATGTTACAGGACGTCAGCCGTGAAGAGCTGCTCGAAGAATTTATTGTCAGTTCAGTTGTGCCCGGTGTTGATGTGCTGCCTGCTTCAATTGACGATGCATTTATAGCCTCCGGCTGGGAAGGTCTGTGTAGTGAACATCTGCCAGGCCAGAATCCGCACGCCGTTCTGCGGGAAAATGTTATCGATAAACTAAAGTCAGACTATGACTTCATCTTTGTTGACAGCGGACCGCATCTTGATGCGTTTCTGAAAAATGCCATTGCTGCAGCGGACCTGCTGATGACGCCGGTTCCACCAGCACAGGTTGATTTTCACTCCACGCTGAAATATCTGACGCGTCTTCCAGAGTTGGTCAGCATTATTGAATCTTCGGGCTGCGGTTGCCGTCTGCTCGGCAACATTGGTTTTATGTCCAAACTGTCTAACAAACCGGATCACAAAGTCTGTCACAGCCTGGCAAAAGAAATTTTCGGCGGCGATATGCTGGATGTTGCCCTTCCCCGCCTTGATGGCTTTGAACGCTGTGGTGAATCCTTTGATACGGTTATTTCCGCCAACCCGGCGACCTACATCGGCAGCAGCGAGGCGTTAAAAAATGCCCGTGCCGCTGCGGAAGATTTTGCCAAAGCAGTCTTTGATCGTATTGAATTTATTCGCATTAACTGAGGTGCCTGATGAACATTAAACGAAATACTATCGGGCGCACCTTCAGTGCGCCGGTATTAAACAGCGAGCCGCAGGCAGAACCGGTCAAACAGATCTTTACGCTGTCATCAGGCAAAAAAGCCGTTTTTACCCGCGTTACCGTGGCAGCAGCAGATGTTGCCAGCAAAACATTTGTGGTTCAGGAAACCAACGGCCGCGATCAGGCGGCACTGACGCCTGAATCACTGGAAGGCATTACGCGCACGCTGCGGCTACAACAGTTTTTCCCGGCGATTGGCGTACGTAAAGGCGAGACCATTGAGATTCTGGACGGTTCGCGCCGTCGAGCTTCCGCCATTCTGTGCAACGTTGGCCTTGATGTACTGGTTACGGATGTGCCGCTGACTGCAGCCGAAGCGAGAAATCTGGCGCAGGATATTCAGACCGCGCGCGAACACAACATTCGTGAAGTCGGCCTTCGTTTGCTGGCGCTAAAGGAAAGTGGACTGACACAGAAAGAGATCGCCGAGGACGAAAACCTTTCGCAGGCGAAAGTGACCCGTGCACTGCAGGCCGCCAGCGTTTCTGCCGAGCTGCTGTCGGTCTTTCCGGTCCAATCTGAGCTGACCTACGGCGACTATAAAAATCTGCTGGCCGCGGAAGAGATGCTGGCTACCATGGACGTTTCTATACCGGAGTTGCTGGATAATATTGGCAGTGCGGTGGAGAACATCCGCGCTCAGCCCTCCCTGGCTGAAGATGAAGTGAAGAATAAAATCATCGCGGAGATCAGAAAGGAAGCGGCCTTACTGGTGATGACGCCGGAGAAGGACAAAGTGGTCACCACGCCGCTGTGGGACTTCAGTGATAAGAACCGCTATGCGCGCAAGAAGACGCGTGGACGCACCTTCAGCTATGAGTTCAATCGCCTGCCAACCGATTTGCAGAACGCGATCGACAGCGCCATCGCTGCGGTACTGGCTAAGCATTTGAAGAGCTGATTGTCTTTTCCCCTGCATTGATGGCGACAGTGAGGGCCAACGATGCAGGGGTTATAGCTGTTTTCCTCACCATTGAATTTCACGCCTTTCTCCCCACCAATTTCACTATTAATATACTGTTTTATAATGAATTTCACTTTGAATTTCACGATGAAATCTCCATAATTTCACTGCCTCAAACCTCAAACCTCAAACCTCAAACCTCAAACCTCAAACCTCAAACCTCAAACCTCAAACCTCAAACCTCAAA
>NZ_JBWKUK010000024.1:0-73136 GCF_059420805.1 Erwinia sp. GW821-FHT03D09 | reverse complement strand
TTCAGATCGATCTCTATCGCCAGAGCTTCCCGGTTAAAATCATCCACCATGTTGAAGGTCCGGAAGCGTCTGCCACACACCAGCGCATCATGCATAAAATCAATCGACCAGCTCTGGTTCAGCGCTTCCGGAGTCGCCAGCGGGGCCGGATTACGCACCGGCAGACGTTGCTTTCCCTTGCGTCGAAAATTCAGTTTCAGCAGACAATAAATCCGGTGTACACGCTTATGATTCCAGGCATTACCCTGCCTGCGAAGCACCTGAAACAGCTTTTTAAATCCGTATCGCGGATAGCGTTCAGCCGCATCGGTCAGCGCCAGGATCACTGGCTCATCACGTCGCGTATTGGGCTGGTAAAAGTACACGGTCCTGCTCAGCGATAACGTCCTGCATGCCTGGCGTATGCTCATCGTAAACTGCGTGGTCAGATAGCTGACGAGCTCACGCTTTATCGCTGGTTTTAAAGCTTTTTTTCGATAACGTCTTTCAGGGCACGGCATTCCAGACTGAGATCGGCAAACATTTGTTTCAGACGACGATTTTCCTCCTCCAGATCCTTCATCTTTTTGATATCAGAGGCCTCCATCCCGCCATATTTTGCTTTCCAGTTGTAGTAGCTGGCTTCGGAAATACCGGCTTCGCGGCAGACATCCTTAACGGTACGTCCGGCTTCGACAGATTTCAGAACGGCGATGATCTGGTGTTCGGTGAATCGGGCTTTACGCATGGCGATCTCCTCAGGGGACATAATCAGTATGTCGGAAGATCTCTAAAAGTGAATGGTTCATTTTGCGGGGATGCTTACACTTCCTGCGTCTGAATTAATGCTATGCTGACTGACTCCGAAAGAATCATCATTGCTTCTGATAATGGTTCTATCGTTGTTGATATCTGATCCAATAAATGCTCGTCCAGAACTATTTTCGTCATCTGTTTTTCTTGCTGAGAATCTTCTAATGATTTCATCATCTCTATCTTTGTCATATTTCACCTTTGTTTTAATTGTGTTCCAACTGAATTTTTTACCTAATGAAGATCCTTTAAATGCTATGTCATTTACACTGAATGAAACCCCTGTGACCTGCTCCTCGGTGATTACCAGAGTCATCCGATGAAGTCCTAAGAGCCCGCATGGCGTAAGCCAAAAGCACCCGATGCCTCACGGGTGGCATTACTGAGTCTTGTTCGGGAAGTTCATCAGGCAAGTAATGGCTCCGCCGGGGCACGCAATATCGCAGTTATGGTCACGACGAAAGGTATCAATCTTAGCCGCTGGCGTGCGACAACGTTGATGAAAGAGCTGAATATTACCAGTTGCCAGCAACCCGGACACCGTTACAAAAAGGCATCTAAAGAGCATGTTGAAATCCCGAACTATCTGCAACGGCAGTTTGCCGTAACTGAGCCCAACCAGGTCTGGTGTGGCGATGTGACTTACATCTGGACGGGAAAGAGATGGACATATCTGGCCGTTGTTCTGGACTTGTTTGCACGTAATCCCGTTAGTTGGGCGATGTCGTTTTACCCTGATTCATCGCTGACAGGCAAGGCATTATCGATGGCATGGGAGCGCAGAAATAAACCGGCAAACGTCATGTTCCATTCGGATCAAGGAAGCCATTATACGAGTACTCAGTTCAGGCAACTATTGTGGCGATACAAGATGAAACAAAGTTTGAGCCGGCGGGGTAACTGCTGGGATAACAGTCCAATGGAACGCTTCTTCCGCAACCTTAAAACAGAATGGATACCCGACACTGGCTACAGTAATTTTTCCGAGGCCCAACACAGCATTACGAATTACATAACAGGTTATTACAGTCAGGTCCGGCCTCACCAATATAATGGCGGACTGACACCGAATGAATCAGAACAGTTTTTCTGGATAAACTCTAAAACCGTGGCCAGTTTTTGTTGACCACTACAAGAGTAGCCTGGGGTTTATATCTGGCGGAAGCACAGAGATTCGAACTCTGGAACCCTTTCGGGTCGCCGGTTTTCAAGACCGGTGCCTTCAACCGCTCGGCCACACTTCCTGAGTGAGGCGAACTATAAACAGCTCATCGTATGCTGTAAAAAGTGGTTGCATTCGTTTGCTTTAAAATTAGCCAAAATGGGTTTAATCGGTTGAACTGACAACACATCGGCGATTTTATCAGCATAAAATCCTGCCCCCTCGCTTAGTGCTTTTTGATGTACATATCTTTCGTAAAATAGTAACCCAGCTTATCCGGCGTAAATCCCCCCACCCACGGTTTTACCAGGTGCGTACGGACGTAGTGATAAACCGGAATGGCCGGCACATCGCGCCCCAGCAGATCTTCCGCCTGCTGGTAGAACTTACCCCGCTCTGTCGGCGTTTTGGCTTTTGCGGCGTTGATGAGGGCTTGATCATAGTCCGGGTCTGTACTGGCTGGTGTTTTCACTGTCGCCGGTACGGAAGTTGTTCAGGAAGGTTGCCGCGTCGTCGTAATCGGCAATCCAGGCGTAGCGCACCGCGTCAAAGTTGTGGGTGTGCATGGTATCCAGCATGGTTTTCCACTCCTGATTTTGCAGCTTCGCCTCTACGCCAAGGTTTTTCTTCCACATGGAGCTGGCGGCAATCGCGATGCGCTGGTGCGATTCCGAGGTGTTATAGAGCAGGTTGAAGCTCAGAGGATGACTGGCATTATATCCGGCCTCGTTCAGCAGCTTTTTCGCCTCAGCGATGCGTTTGTCCAGCGGCCAGCTGGCGTAATCCGGGTTCTGTAGCTTAACGCCACCGATATCCGGCTGGCTGATAAGCCACGCCGGGCGCTGCCCCTGCCCTAATACTTTTCCGGCAATGATGTCTTTATCCAATGCCATGTTCAGCGCCTTGCGTACGCGGGCGTCGTTGAACGGCGGCCGGGTGGTATTGAATTCGTAGTAATAGGTCGCCAGCTGTGGAGAAACGTCCAGCTGGCTGCCGAGGGTTTTCTTCAGCTGGGCAAACTGGTTAATCGGCACCGTGTACACGATATCAATTTCGCCCGCTTTATAGCGGTTCACATCCGAGGCCTCGGACGTGATGGGCAGGTAAGTGACTTTGTTAACCACGGTGCGGGCGTTATCCCAGTAGCGCGGGTTACGCTCTGCCACGATGCGTTCGTTGACCACCCACTGCGAGAGCTTATATGCCCCGCTGCTGACGAAATGTTCCGGTTTGGTCCACTTATCGCCGAATCGACCAATCAGCTCTTTATCCACCGGTACCAGCGACGGGTGCGCCAGCATCGCGAGGAAGGCCGCGTTGGGCTGCGTGAGCGTCACTTCCAGCGTAGTGTCGTTAATCGCTTTTACGCCCAGCGTGTCGGGTGCTTTTTTTCCCTGGGCGATATCGGCCGCGTTGACGATATGCATGTTGCCCGGATAGCTGGCGTACGGCGACGCCGTTTTCGGGTCGATCAGGCGCTGCCAGCTCCAGACCACATCCTCTGCGGTTATCGCCGTGCCGTCGCTCCAGGTGATGCCCGGTCGTAAATGGAACGTCCAGACGGTGTTGTCCTTGTTCTCCCATTTTTCCGCCAGTCGGGGCTGGACTTCGCCGGCCGGGGAAACGCCCACCAGCCCTTGGAATAAATCACTGATAATATTGAATTCGACATCGCTTTCGACTTTATGCGGGTCAAGCGAGGCCGGTTCACTGCCGTTGTTTCTAACCAGTTCCTGTTTTTCGGCCAGCGCGGTTCCTGCCGGCACGTTCGCCGCCCAGGCGGCCGTGCTGGCGCACAGGATCCCTGCGGTAAGTAAAGAGAGCGTAAAGCGCGTGCGTGTTTGTGGTTTCATTTCCTTCGCCTTATTGTCTGTTTTGTGACGATCCGGAAATAACTCTTAGCGTCCGAATGGTAATAAGGCAATATTTTTCAGTGACCTATAAGAGGTTGATCTGATTAATCGCGACAAACCGCTGTTCATACTGATAAAACGTATTTCTGCAGAAGAAATAACCACCTTCGGTGCTAAGGTGCTGAGTAAAGATGGGTAAAACCACTTTGAGACTAGCGTGCCGCTTCCTAATGAAACCAGTAACATCATTCACGGGGGTGAGACCAACTACATCCGCGCAACCGTGAGCCTGTATGTGTCGCTGTACAACATCTTCGTCAGCCTGTTGAGCATCCTGGGCTTCGCCAGTCGCGATTAAGCACAACGGATATGAAAAAGGAGAATGCCCCCGGCATTCTCCTTTTTTTATGCCCTACTCACCCCGGCAAATAATGGTAGGATAACGCCGGTCCTGAATCAGCCACACGGAAGGCGCGAGCTCAGAGATCGTGAGGTAGTAGCGTGCAGTTGGACTGGCAAAGCTCCCCCACTGGGCGTCAGGCGTATTGTCATTGTGCCGACGCCAGGTTTTGGTGTAGCTCAACACAATGACGTTTTCATCGTCCCGCTGCTGCCAGGTAAAGTCCATGTCCCTGTCAACGATCAGATTTTGCCCGTCAGCCCTTGCCGCACCTTTATAGGTGGTCACTCCGGTACCATCCCGATGAAAATAGAACTGGGCAACGGTATTGACCTTCACTTCGCTGGCTTTTCCCTTATTGCGCGTAAAGTTAAATTCGGTGCTGCAGGCCAACACATCCTTTTTAAACACACCGCCGGAATAGTAAAACAGCACCAGGGCACTGCCGACCAATGCACCACCCAGCCCAAAAAGAAGTTTTATTTTCATTTTTTTGCCCCGCTTTTATAACGGATGGTTTTGCACAGGCTGGTTTTGCTGACCGGGCAGGCACCAATGAACACCTCATCTGCATCGGAAATAGAAAAACGGGCGCTGAAATAATAAATGTCATACTCCTCGCGTTCGCACGCCACGCTATTGGCCTCCAGCTGCTCCGCTAATTTCGATAGCACCAGCGGTCGTCCGTGATCGTTGATAATCCAAAGGCTACAACGCGCGATTTTTTCCTTAACCGGCTTGAGTTTCGCCGGAACGGTGATCCCCTGCGGTCGGCTGAAGTAGAGGCTCGCCGCCAGCGCAGCGACGATCAATACGGCCGGAATCCCCCACCTTTTCAGGGAAGCGCGTTGAGGCTTTTCCACTTGCGGTGCAGACGGAGGCTGCGGCTCGGCGGGTTGAATACTCTCTCCGGGCTGAAAAATCACATCGGCCTCAAAACGAAACCCATAACGGGGTACGGTTACGATAAATTCGTGCCTCTCTCCCAGTACCTGGAAGCTTTTACGTAATTCGCTCACCGCTTTATTGAGATTATTTCCCGATGGCGTAAAGCCAAACTCCTCCCACACGCGGGTAATCAATTCCTCCCGACTCAGGTCGTGCCCTTTGTGTTTAATCAATTCCTGTAAAAGGCGAACGGCGGGTGCCGAAAGCGTTAATACAGATTCTGGTTGCCCAACAAGACTAAGTGCATGTGCTTCAGGATCAAATAACAACGAATTATTGCATATAAAAAACATCTTTTATTCTCGGCTGTTACCGCATGCTTTTTAATCCCTGGTACATCGACATGAAAACCCCTCCTGATCTGCTTGTTTTTTCATCAGAAGGAATTTTCTCCCCATCCATGGTAACGATATTTACTCTTAACTATACAATCTTATAGCAAGAAAATCAGGATAAAAAACTGTATGTAACGAGTTAACTAATACAAATTTTCACAAACCGCTGCTCTGGTTAAAGTTTCCCTGCCCTGAAGCGATACGAAAGCAGACGGTGTCCTGGTGTTAACGCGCCGCCTTTAAACTCAGAGCAGGCAGACTTGATTGTGAAACAGAAAAAAAGAGTGAGCCTCACAACCGCCCTTTATGTCGCCGCGCTGTCATTGCCATTTTTCTCGGAAATGGCACTGGCCAATATGAGCGTGTATCCCATGGAACTCAACGTGGATAAGTCCGGTGCGGCGCAAATTAAGGTGGCGTCAAAAGCTGATGATATTCAGTTCATTCGGGTGAGGCAAAAGAAAATTCTTAATCCCGGCACGGCCCAGGAAAAAGAGATTGATGTGGCGTCGTGGAAAGAGGGTGGCGTTGCTGTCACGCCGGAAAAATTCGCCCTTGCGGCAGGCGCAATGCGCGTGGTTCGCCTGGTATCGCTTACGCCCCCGGAAAAAGAGACGACCTGGCGCGTCTATTTTGAAGGGGTCAAGCAGCCTGACAGCATTATTCCGGGCAAGGCAGAAAGCCCTGCTGCGACGGCAAGATTGGGCGTCAATGTGATCTGGGGCGCCCTGATCCATCTCGCACCGGAAAAAAGCGTGGTTTCGCTGTCGATTGACCCTCTCAGGGGAACGTTAAAAAACAACGGCACGTTGCGCGTGCCGCTCAGAGAGATCGGTATTTGTGATGCGAATTCATCGTGTAGATGGATTAAAGAAGACGCGACGATTTATCCAGACACCGAACGGAAATTAAAAACGCTCTCGAAGGTACAAGGTCAGAAATATAAGTTCCGCTACTTCAACTGGCTGAATAAAACCGCTGAAGAAGCTGATTTACCCGTCGTGCAATAACACGACCTCACCGTAAAAAACCCATTGGGTTTGTTTAAAGAGCCAGGGTGCTCATTTGTAAATATGGAGATATCAATGCGTAAGTATTTTAAACCTCTGATGATTGTTGCTGCGATGACCACGTCCGTTAGCGCGCTGGCGATTCAAAAAGATATTACCGTCAACGCCAGCGTTGATTCACAGCTGGATATGACCCAGGCCGATAACACGCCGCTGCCGGCAAGCATCGATATGCAGTACCTGCCTGGCCGTGGCCTGGAAAGCTACCGCCTGAATACCAAGGTGTGGTCTAACTCCGCGACCAGCAACGTAAAAGTCCGTCTGGTTAGCGCCGCAAAGCTGGCAAATGCCGACGGTGCTGAGACCATCCCAATGACGGTGATTCTGGGCGATAAAACCCTCTCTACTGCAGATGTGGAATATACAGGCGCCGAACTGTTCCCGGGGAGCATTGAAAACGGTTCAGCGGTACTGCCGCTGACCATTTCCCAAACCACCAAAGGCGTTCTGAAAACCGGTCAGTACAGCGGCGTTGTCAGCCTGATGCTGACGCAGGCGACTACCACGGAAGGCGGTTCGTAAATCCACAGCACCTAAGGAATGGCGTCAGAGGGTGCCTACCCTCTGACGTCAGGATGATGTCGAGGCTCGTTCATGGCGTTTCACAGAAATACTCTCCTCTTTGTTGCTTTGTTACCCGTCTCCATCCAACTCGCCTGCGCCGGGATGGCCGTCCCGGCAGGTTTTGAAGATCTGGCGAAAACGCAGCGTCTGTGGACAGAAGTCAACCTCTACGGCGAGTCGCTTGGACTTTTTGAAACGGATATCACGCTTGAAACGGTCAGTTTTGTCGCACCTGAAACCGTGGTAGCGGCCATCAAACGACGGTTTAACGACGACCCTGCTCTCGTTGCCATCGTGTCTGCCGCGCTGGCCGTTCCGCTTGCCCGTAACGGCAACCTGGCCTGCAGCAGCAACGGCTCCGCAGCGGGATGCGATTACATTGATACCGACCGCGCGGCCATTATCTATGACGAGAATAACGCCCGTATTAGCCTGTTTCTGGACAAGAAATTTCTGCCTAAAGCCACCGCGGAAAATCAGTGGTATCAGCCCACGCAGGACACCGAAAATGCGCTGATCCATCAGCAGAATATTAATTTTGTTGCCGACAGGGATTATCAGTCAGCAACCGTACAGGGCAATGGCGCGCTGGCACTCACGCAGGACAGCTATGTTAACCTCGACTGGACCTGGCTGGAACAGCGTTCAAGGCACCAGCAGCAACAGGAAATAACCGTCAACAACGCCTGGTTCCGCCAGGATATTTTGCGTCAGTACTATGTCCAGCTGGGCGAGATGGATACCCGCGATCTGTTCAGTAATGCCGGCGGAAATATCAACCTCAGCCAGCTGCCGCTGGGCAAAATTCGCGGTCTGCGCACAGGTTCAACAAGGGCGTGGATTAATCCGGTTCAGCAGTCAAAGGGAACCCCTATCACCGTGCTGCTTTCCCATGACGCGCGTATCGACGCCCGCCGTGGCAATCAGCTGCTGGCCAGCTTTTACCTGAATGCCGGGGCGCAAACCCTCGACACGCGATCGTTTCCGGACGGGAGCTACACCGTCACGCTGTCGGTCTATGAAAATAACCGGCTGACGCGTACCGAGCAGGTGCCGTTTACCCGAACCGGCATTACGCCATTCGACCGCGTCGAGTGGTTCCTGCAGGCGGGCGAAACCGACAATAGCGATCAAAACGAAGAACGCAGCGCGGTTGCGCAGGCGGGTGTACGCCTGCCCGTCACCCCGACCTTAGCGCTGACCGGCGGAGCAACGATAAAGAAAAACCAGCGCTTCCTGGAAAATGCGCTCGACTGGAGCCGGGGCTTCAACGCGGGCCCGATCGATGGCGTGCTGAGTACCCGGTTTAGCTACCTTTACGGCAGCGAAGGCCAGCGCGGCAATATTCAGCAGATCAGCTACAACGACGGTTTTTCACTGAGCCTCTATCGCAACGCGCTATCAGCGGAAAACTGCAACACCCGAAGCGCGGGGTTTGACGCCGTGAACGGCTGTTATCGAACCCTCTCGGTAATGTTTTCCGTCCCTGTCGGCGCCTGGTATGCCAGCCTCGGGTATTCAGATAACCGCAACGAAGGACGTTACATTTCACGTCGGGAGCTCCCGGATAGCGACGATCGCCACGATGCGGGTTTGCCGTGGGAATCGGTCTATATGACCCGCTCGCGCTCGCGCGCCTGGCAGGGAGGGCTGAGCAATGCCTTTAGCACCCGAGGCCTGAACATTAACAGCAGCATTAATCTGTTTATGCGTAACGATGACACCCGCGAAGGCAGGGACAAAGGCGGCTACCTGAGCGTGAGCCTGTCCATGGCGCATAACCGTCAGGGTGATGCGTCGAGCTATACCTCTATGGGCGCGACCTGGCAGCACCAGCAGCGTGAAAAAAATCAGCTGAGCTACAACGTGGCGCATAACTGGTACGCCGATGCACGCAGCGAAAACGAGTATGGTCTGAACGCGTCGGGCATTAACAGCGACTCGCTGAATACCTCAGCCTATACGCGCCAGGGCGGGCGATATGGCAACGGCAGCCTGACCGTCAGCGACGCCTGGGATCGTCAGGATCGGCGCCATACGCTGAGCAGCAGCGGCAACTACAGCTCGACCCTTGCGCTGTCGCGTTCTGGCCTGTGGCTGGGCCGCTGGAGCGACGGTCGTCCTGCTTCCGCCGTCGCGGTTAACGTTGTCACACCGGAAGATACCCAGGCTCCGAGCGTTGCCGTGTCGCTGGATAACAGCGGGAGCGCAGACATTCCGGGCAATAGCCGCGCCCTCTTCGCAGTGCCGGGCTATCAGCAGACAACGTTGACGATTAACGAATCGCTGGATGTATCCCGGGGGGCCAGCAGTGAGATCACGCAAGGTTCAGGCAGCAGAACGCTGTTTATGGTGCCAGGCAAACTGCTGCGTCGGGATGTGCAAACCACCGCAAGCTACACCTGGCTCGGCCAGTTAACCGACGAGCGTCATTCGCCGTTTATCGGTGGCGTACCGCTGAACGTGAACGGCTGGAGCGATCTCGGCAACGGCGGATTCAGCGCCCAAAGCGATGCCCTGCTGCATAACCTCTACCTGGTGCGCCAGCAGCAGTTTTATCAGTGTGAACTCAACGTGAAGAGTATGCGCGACGTGGTGCGTTATGTCGGTTCAATTCCTTGCCGGGAATTAACCTTCTCCGCCCTGCCGGATGCCATCCAGCAGCAGGCGCAGCTGATGCTCGCCGGACGATCGGTACCTACCGGTCAAACTGCCATGAACGCCGACAACCTCACTAAAGGGAAATGATGTGATTAAGTGCTTCTTTATTTTACTGTTCTTAAGTCTGTGGACAGGCCAGGCGCTGGCGGGCGCCCCTGCGGGACGAAACACCACCGTCGGTATAAGCTACGATCGCGTAGCCCCTCCTGCGCGCCTTGATATTTGGGTTCATGAGCCGAGTGGCTACGATACTGTCGATCCACAGAAATGGGGGCGAAATACCCTGACCTGTTTATCCCGCACCGACACCACCTACGGAGCCTGCATGACTGCCCCCGTGTGGTTCTCTGCGAACCCGGCTGCGCCTTATGCCATCAATTTACGTTTTACGCATACACTCACCAGCAAAACGGTAGATATCAAGGTGTATGGCGATCACTACATGTTTATCAACAATAAAGTGTTTACCTTCGCCAGTTTTGTCACTGGTGGAACGGGCGATCTCAGCTCCTGGAACAGAGAGCCCTACTTCGATTTCTATATTGTGAAAAGCGAACTGGATAAGCTCGCCCTGCCGGGGATCTGGACCGCAACGCTGAAGCAGAACCTGCGTCAATGGGGGAGCGCCGACTGTGGCGGGAACTTCAATGACGTAAACGTCGGATGCCCTGGCTATCTCACTATCGCCAGGTGGCAGGCAAACATTCGCATTGAGGTGGTCGATCCGGGTAATCAGCAGATTTATCTGCCGGCATTTCCGCACTCAACGCCCATCGTTAACCTCAACCTGACCAACTTTCCGGGGCGCCCCGGGGGTAGCGAGATCCAGGGTGAAAACTCGCTGGATATGTGCCTGTACGACGGTAATAACAGCACCAGCACCCGCGCCTACCTTCGGTTTGAAGACGACGGAGTCACGTCTTCGGACCGTGCCGAAGGCGCGTTTTCTATCAGCCGACGTGGCGGTAGCCAGACCGATGCGCGGGATCGTCTCGATTATCGGGTTTCGGTCACCAATCCAATAACAGGCGCAACCGAAACCGCCGCGAACGGTAAAACCCTGGTCTGGCAAGGCACGAACGATCCGCAGTATCTGCGTCAGGTCGTGCTGCCCGGCGGACGCGAGAGCGTACTGTGCATCCCTGCCCCTATTATCCTGAAAACCCCCGCGTTTGCCGCCAGCAGCAAAAACGCGGGCGACTATACCGGCACGCTGCGCGTTATCTATACGCCCAGCACGTTATAACGAGGTCAGCGTGAGTTACGCCATTCTCGACAATAATCGATTTTACGCCGAAGAGTTGCGCTACGCGCTGCTGCGTCGTGGCGTTCAACCATAGGTCCAAAGCGACACCGTGCAATGGCAGCCAACACTGCTTACCCGCCGCGTGCTTGTTATGCGCTGCCGTTTTTCCGTGGCCGCCACGCATCAGGCACTGATAAACATTTTGCTCAGACTGGAAGCCGCCCGCTGGCAAGGCAGCCTTTATCTGGTCTGCAATGAAAAGGGGTGGGCGCTGGCGACGCATTTACGCAAGCGTTTCAGTACTTTAACCCTTTATATCATCGATGACCGGATCGCCGTCGCAGATGCAGCATATTTGCTGGCAAAAGAGCCACGCCGCGTCCGAAGTCTTGACTGCTGTCTTACCGGCCTTGAATTCAACGTGCTCAATCTGATGCTTACCGGGTTGCCGGTACGCCACATTGCCATCGTGACGCGTATGTCTGAGAAACAGGTTTCGGCCCATAAATGCAACGCGCTCAAGAAGCTCAACGCCAACAATCTGCTGCAGCTGCTCCTGTAGGCCACGGTTTATCCTGAGGCCGCTTTTTTGCTACACTGTCGCCGATTTTTTCACACACGACAGAAGACTATGTTCATTTTTGCAGGCCAGGAAATTGAGACCGATAGCGAAGGCTATCTGAAAGATACGACGCTATGGAACGAGCCACTGGCGGAGAAAATTGCGGAAAACGAAGGGATTACCCTCTCCCCCGAACACTGGGAAGTGGTGCGTTTTGTCCGCGAGTTCTATCTTGAATTCAATACCTCTCCGGCGATCCGCATGCTGGTTAAAGCGATGGCCAATAAGTTCGGCGAAGAGAAAGGCAACAGCCGCTATCTGTATCGTCTGTTCCCGAAAGGCCCGGCAAAACAGGCCACCAAAATTGCCGGCCTGCCAAAACCGGTGAAGTGTATTTAATACCGAATCCCGAAGTTTACGTATTCGCGCCCGGGTTGATGCGGTTCCGTTAACACCTTATCAACCCGTGCGCTGCGCGGCCCGCCCGCTTTCAGCCACGCCACCAGCTTGTCGACCTGCTCCGCTTCGCCGCAGGCGACCACCTCAACGCTGCCGTCGTCCATATTTCGCGCGTATCCCGTTAGCCCAAGCTCAGCCGCTTCGCGCTGGGTGCTGTAGCGGAACCCGACGCACTGAACAACGCCGTGAACCCAGGCAATGGTGCAGACTTTGACATTTTTCTTCTCCTTAACGTAGCGTTTTCGGTAAACAGCCATAGTGTTGCCGGAAACGGGCAGTGAAACGAGAGCTGGAAAGATACCCACATTGTAATGCGATTTCGCCAATTGGTAATCGGGTTGACTGTAGCTGTGACAAAGCAACGGCCATCCTCACCTCCTCCACGATCTGGCGAAAACTCTGTGACTCTTCACGTAAGCGGCTGCGCAGCGTCGGCACGCTTAAGGCCAGAAGGCCAGACGGCTGGCGACGTCCTGCGCAGTCCAGGCTCTGGCGGGGACAGCATAATGAACTGCCGCACCTGCTCGGTCAGGTTACTGTTTCGCTCAACAAGCAGCGGACCCGCCACGCCATCATGCAGCAAGGCCAGCAAAAGGCCGAAAGCCTGATGCTTTTGTAGCGCTTCCGGTAAATCCTGACGCACGGCGTGCAGCAGGTTGTCCCACATAAACGCCAATCCCTCGCACAGCGGGGTGCAGAGCGAATGCAACGTCGTGCGTGGCCAGGATTTCAGGTAATGCGCCTTAAACTCGGCGACGATCTCCGGGGACGACATCAGCAAATCCGAGTGAAACAGACCGTTTACAGGCTGATTGATAATCTCCATCGCCGTATTGGCCGGGATAATGATGAACTCATCCCGTGTCGCCTCCAGGCGGTTATCATCCTGAACTATCACCTTACTGCCGTGAGTGATATGGCAAATAGCCGGAAAAAAGAGTTTCACCTGGTGCAGGCGATGCATTTTGCTGGCAGTCACTTCACCCGCTGTAAGATGTTTATGTCGAAAATGGAACTCCTGCACCCAGTCATCCTTATCTGCTGTAGGTTGCTGTTAACTGAGCCTTTTCCAGAGTATGACTATTGATCATAAAACCGACCAGCGCCATTGCGCCGTTACCCGCCGGGGCGGTATGGTCGCAGAGCTTATTGATCGCTTCCGCGTACCACTTAATAATGTGAATGGTTTCCGGCACGCCTACCGCAAGGCATTCGCTGACCGGTTTGCCGCTGTCGAGGCTTTCCAGCACCGCCAGTTCGGTCACTTCCTGCTCCATCAGCGCTGCCAGCTTCCGGCATCGAACGCGGCACGTAGCGCGTGGTGGGCGTTTTCCAGTTCGATCGGCAGCGCGTAAGCCGGCGAGGTCACCAGAATAGCATCGGCTTTATGTTCACGAGCATGCTGCGCAACGGCAACGGCATCTTCCGTGCGGATAGCTCCGGTACCCACCACCAGCGGCAGGCGGTTGCCGATCACCTTGCACGTATATTCCACTAGCGCCAGCGCTCTTCGGTAGTTTGTGCGTAGTACTCACCGGTAGTACCACCGATGATAATACCGTGCACGCGGGCTTCAATCAGTAACTCCAGCACATCGGCAAAACGAGCAAAATCAATGCTGCCATCGGCGGCGTAAGGGGTAATTGCCGGGGTGAAGATACCATCAAATGTCAACACGTTAACCTCCAGAGGGAAAATCAGGACCAAAACCCCCTGCTTTGCGGCAGAAAATGGCGACGTTTGTTAACAGTTTGCACAGCCTGGTTTGACAGATCAATGAAGGGGATTTTTGTATACGTATAAAATACAAAAAAAATTCGCATGAATGGTACATTTATACAAAATAATATTTTTACAATTTTAAAAATCAATAAATTAAAACTATTTTTAAATGGGAAAAATTTTCTACATGATTTCCGATAACGATTACATTATGAGATTATTACGCTATCTGGCATATTTACAGCCTCGTTCAGGAAGCATAATTTTGATGCTGCATTTAACCAGGTTTTAACAGATATTCGTCCGGTTCGCTGGCGAACGCCGTAAACAGAGGTAGAAGGCTATGCCCCAGAACAAAGCGACGCTAACAGGATTGATTGCCATCCTGCTTTGGAGCGCGATTGTGGGATTGATTAAAAGCGTCAGTGAGGGATTTGGGGCGATTGGCGGCGCGGCGCTGATCTACACCTGCAGCGCCGTGCTGCTGCTGTTCACTATCGGCTTCCCCAATATCCGCAAGTTCCCACGCAGCTATCTGATTATCGGCAGCGTGCTGTTCGTTTGCTATGAGCTGTGCCTGTCGCTGTCGCTGGGATTCACCCACTCCGGCCGTCAGGCGATTGAAGTCGGTATGGTGAATTACCTGTGGCCCAGTATGACCATTGTTTTATCGGTTATTGTTAACCGGCAGAAAACCAGCCTGTTAATTATTCCTGGGGTTATTATTTCAGTAACGGGAATTTGCCGTGTTCTGGGTGGCGACAGCGGATTCTCTCTGAATGAAATGGCCAGTAATATTATGGATAACCCGCTCAGCTACGGACTGGCCTTTAGCGGCGCGATTATCTGGGCAATCTATTGTGTGGTAACGAAAAGAATTGCTCAGGGAAGCAATGGTATTACGCTGTTCTTTATTTTCACCGCGCTAACGCTGTGGGTTAAATTCCTGCTGTCGCCGCAGCCCGAGTTTGTTTTATCGGCGAAAGTCTGGATTAATCTGACGCTGGCGGCCATGGCGATGGGCTTCGGTTACGCCGCCTGGAACGTGGGCATTCTGCACGGCAACGTGACCATTCTGGCGGCGGCATCCTACTTTATTCCGATTATCTCTGCGGTTCTGGCGGCGTTTATGCTCAATTCGCAGCTGTCGGTTTCCTTCTGGCAGGGCACCGCGATGGTCAGTCTCGGCTCTCTCGCCTGCTGGTGGGCAACCCGCACGGCGGCTGAAAAAAAGCTCTCCTGTAAGGCCTCTTAGCTTTTATCTCGGGAGGAGTCTCCTCCCAACCTCTAAACATCGTACTCACTGAATGTTAAACAAAAACGATTCCGCTCCCATAGTCTATACCGAAGGAGGATTTATAGAGTTTAAAAAAGATAATTAACGTTCACCGGCTTAATCAATTAATGAAAACAACCTGCTCCGGATAATATTCTGGTGGATTTATCTGGTTTAAAATAATCCCGTTAATGCTGTGATTAAAAGTAATAAACCCCGTGACCGTAATAAGCATCCCTCGTATTCATGTTTATTGGACGTGATTCCACCGGTTCGCGTAGAATCGGCTGCCGCGCCCTGCCAGCAGAATATCCCGCGGTGAAGACACCACCCCCGATCGCTTCCCCATTCCGTTTGCCCACAACAAAGACGGTGGCCGCTATGCTAATACCTGGGGGACGCTGATTGTGAAAACCCCGGACGGGAAATGAGTGAACAGGTAACTCACAGCGTGAGTCCAGCCTGCTCCCGGCATGCTTCGCCGGGAGCAGCAGCCTCCCTCTACCCCAGCGGCAACAGAATCGCCGCAGGTTAATTCACTCAGCCGGTCATTGGCTGGGAAAGATCGATAATCCTGTCGGCGCTTTCAATCGTTGAAGGACGGTGCGCCACGATAATACGCGTGATATTCAGTGCGACTATCGACGCATTGATCATCTTCTCGTTATTAACATCAAGATGGCTGGTTGCTTCATCCATAAACAGCACGTTGGGTTTCTGATACAGCGCGCGTGCAATCAGCAGGCGCTGTTTTTGCCCGCCGGAGATCCCGCCGCCCAGTTCGCCGATCATCGTTTCGTAGCCCATCGGCATCATCATGATTTCATGGTGAATATTGCACTTTATCGCGCACTCCTGCACCAGTTCCATATCCTGTTTATCATCGAAACCAGCGATGTTATCGGCTATCGAACCGGAGAACAGGCGGTCTTCCTGCAGAACGCAGGCGGTGCTGGCGCGGAAGTTATTGATACCGATTTTCTTGACGTCGAAACCGCCGATAAATATTTCGCCGCTGTCCGGCTGCAGCAGGCCAGACATTACTTTTAACAGCGTGGTTTTCCCAATGCCGGAGGTGCCGATCAGCGCCACGGATTCGCCGGGGGCAATGACGATATTCACATTGGAGAAGATCGGTTTTGACAGTGCATCGTACTGATAGCTGACGTTTTTAATTTCCAGCGAGACGCCAACGTTCTCTTCAAATACTTTGCGCGCCGGTAGTTCTTTTTCCGGCTCGCTGTAGGCAATTTCGGAAATACGTTCATTGTGGAGCGATAACATTCTCAGCTGGATAGTCAGGTTAATCAACGACGAGGCCCGCTCAGAAAACTGCCCACGGTAGGCATTAAACGCCATAAACATTCCAAGGGTCATGTTGTTCTCAATGACCATCATTGCCCCCAGCCACAGAATCACTACCTGATCGAGGGAGTTGATAAAACTATTCACCCCGCCAAACATCATGTCGAATTTCGTCTGCCGTAAGGTGGCGTTACTGGCATCAATGTTGGTATTCAGCCAGTGCTGAGAACGCCTGTGCTTCAGGTTAAGGGATTTAATCGTCGCAATGCCGTACAGCGACTCCATAAAATGCGAGCCGGAGCGTGCACGCTTAACGATCAGCTCCTCGTTAATCGCCCGATAAAATTTGTAGGTTGACAGGCGGATCAGGATGTAGCACAGGGTAAAGCCCAGCACCACCAGTACCAGCCAGCCGCCGTACAGGGTCAGCATTACCAGCAATCCGATCGCCATTATGCTATCCATTATGCCGGTAACAATACTGCTGGTGAAGGTTGAGCGGATGGTATCCAGCGAGCTGAAACGCGACTGAATATCCCCCAGTTTACGTTTTTCAAAGAACGAGAGCTGCAGGCTGAGCAGATGATCGAAGAAGCTGGTCTTCCACTGAATATCGGTATAGGTATCCAGCTTGAGCGACACCCACGCGCGGATCATACTGACAAAGGTTTTGAAGATGGTGAAGAAGATTAACCCGATACAGATCACCAGCAACAGGTTGTGATCGCGGGGTGGGATCACGTGGTCGGTGACCATCTGTGTGCCCATCGGCAGCAGCAGGTTAACCATTTCAATGACGAGCGACAGCATAAAAATTTTGGTTAGCGCCGGCTTAAGGCCGACAATGCTGTGCATCAGATCCGCCAGACTGATCCGCGATCGCAGCGTCTCTTTCTTAAAGTGACTGTCGGGCCAGACTTCGAGAGCGATACCGGAGAAGTTCTCGGACATCTCCTTCTTCTGCACCACACGTCTGCCCATCGCCGGATCGTTAATCACATAGCGATTGCCTTTTACCGCCACCAGCACCACAAAGTGATTCAGCGACCAGTGCAGCACGCAGGGCAGCCTGAGTTCTTTGATCTCCTCCAGCTCGAGGGAAAGCGCGCGGCTTTTCATCCCTACCTCGTGGGCAACCTTATCCAATACGCTTAGAGTTGCCCCCTGCGAGGAAGATCCGTAGCGATTGCGGAAGTTAAACAGATCGATATCTTTACCGTAGTAGCCGCAGATCATCGCCAAACAGGAATTACCGCATTCCGTGGCCTCGGACTGAATAATGACCGGAACCTTACTGCGGATTGAAAAATTAATGCGTTTATAAATCTGATCAAGTACGTTTTTATTCATCACCCGGTCCCTTTAGGCTTTGCACAATTTTATATACTGGCGAGAACAGCCACATGTAGAGCGGGCGCTCATCCATAAACACCACGCTCCTCGCCTTCAGCCCGTTGGCGAGCACTAACTTTCTTTCCTTATAGATAAACTCTTTGTCTTTAATATCCACGATGGTTTTATACAACGTGACCGGCGAATCGGAGTTCGCGGCAGGATTATTGAGATCGCTTAACTCCCTGCGGGTGGCGGGCATGGACGAGATTGAGATGATTTTTCCGGAAAACTGACCGAATTTATCGGAAGGGAATGCATCGTAGCGGATATTTACCACATCCCCGGGTTTGACATACGGCAGGCTGGTATCCGGCAGCCACAGCATCAGATAATACTTCACGTCGTGGATCTGTTTAATCTGTGCCAGGCTGCTGCCAGCTTCAACCATCTGGCCCGGAGTGGCGGCGATCGACTCTAAGCGACCATCGATGGTGGATTTGATCATAATCGTACCGTTGGCGCTGTTTTCCACCAGCTGGGTACGATAGTCATTCAGCTGGTTGTACTGGCTGGAAATCTGGTTATCAATATCGGAAGACTTCACCGTCAGGTCACTGCGCAACTGAGTGATTTGCTGTTCAAGCTGCATCTTTTGCGAGGATAAAGACTGGTAGGTATTCTGCTGCTGGACGTACAGCGAGCGCTGACCGTTGTACTGATCTTTGGTGATTAACCCCTGCTTAAGATAGCCACTGTAGCCGTCCAGCGTGCGCTCCATATCCGCCAGACCACGCCTTGCCGCTACCAGCATGTCATCCGTCTCTTTGAGTGAGTTTTCATAACGCGTAATCTGCTGCTGAGTCGTTTTAAGAAAATCTTCCTTATTCTCTTTCAGCTTCCCGATGATCTCTTCCGCATTGATGATCTTTTCCTGCACCATCGAAATACTGGCATCGCTAACGTTACCCACGCTGGTCGTCCTGGATACATCCAGCTCGAACAGCACGGTCCCCCTGGTGATGGTATCTCCTACCTGGACAAACTGGCGCAGGATGTATCCCTGCTGTGGTGAAGAGATGTTCAACGGATGGGGTAAGGTTATGACCTCTCCGTTAACATCAATACGCTGGGTAAAGCTGAAGAAACACAGTATGGCAATCGCAAGCGCCAGAAATGTCAGGCTGCACGCTGTAATAACAACGGATGAAACTCCCCCTAGTAAAATGACCCGGCCGTTCCAGTAGCTTTTCTGATGGTCTACGGCTTCCTTCCTGAATAGTTTTCGACTCATTAACACTCAACCTTGATTTTAAGAATTCCCGAATCCTTAGGTTTGCAGACAATATTAACCGGATAACACAGTAGTTGCCCCATCAAAAATCATCCTAAAAAACCCATTAACGCCTGCTTCAGGATGATTAATTTACCGAAATATTATATTTAACTTGACTCGCAAATAGAAACACTTCTCTTCCACAAGATTTAAAAATCGTTCATTTGAATAAGGACATCGTGTGGTTCAGTTTTTGTGGGGCGTGAATGATATGCCTCCCTTCCCCCGTTTACAAGTCAGGCAAAAATACTTCTGCATAAATAGCAATATATCCATAAATATGCTATTGAGCGAAACGGTTAGAAACACCTGAGCAGAATTTTTAATTAACGCAAAAAAACACATTAGTAACAATTAAGATAAAACATCGAAAATCTCGTGAGAATTATCCCAATTCATCAGAGGATGAAATTGGGATAATCGTATTCGCCACAATGGATAACGGTTACTCCCCCTTTGCTTTCAGCTTAATCTGCCGCGCCTGGGACGCTTTTCCACTAAGTAAAACATCTCTTTTTTGCAACCGTTCGAGAGCCATCTCAACCTGCCTGTGCTGTAAATCCGGCGAATCCGCTTCATACTGGCGCAGCAGTTCCTCAACGGGCGGCGCGCGGTTAAAAGCCTGAGTGATGGCAAAACGTCTGATTTCAGTTGGCTGACTGTCATATATTTACCGCGCTTTTCATCCAGCCCGTTCAGCCGCTCGGCCAACTGCTGCAGCTTGAGCATTCCCTGATGCCAGTTGCTCAGCGCCGCCAGTGGTACAGCATTATTTTCCAGCTACTGCTGCCACGCCTGTTGCATCTGTAACACCGCAGGATTACCCGGCCACAGCGCCATGCCCTGAGTAATTAATTGCTGGCTATACTGCTCCGGCCAGCCCGGCGGCAGCGACATTAGCCACTTAAGCTGCTTCTGCATCTTATCCGTGTGGAGGTCCGCCTCCGGCAAGGCCTGCCGAAGTTCACTCAGCTGTTGTTCCGTCAGCCGCTCGGGCAATGGCGTCAACGAGGCGGAGAGCTGCTGATGTGCCGCAGAAGGCCGGATAAAACTGTGCCAGCCCCACAGCAGCAGCCCACCGATCAGCATTGCACTGCCCATCCCGGCGACAAACGCGCGCCGCGAACTGCGTCCGGGCAGCTTGCCAGCTGGGCGCAGGGCGATGGGTCTTGCCTGATTTATATGAATTTATGAATTTTTGTGTTCGAGCGGGACGATATACTTTTTCAATCGAGCACACAAGAGGGTTAACATAATGATTTTTAAACCAAAATAAATCAGCTTTGATTGTTATGGAACGCTTATTAATTTTGAAATGGGGCCGACCGCAAAAGTGCTTTTTTCCGAGCGCGTTGCACAACAGCAGATGCCGGCCTTTCTCGACAGCTTCCGCTTTTATCGTCTGGATGAGGTAAACCGCCATCGCCGATTTGCAGCGCCACGGTATTAAGCCCGCCATGCTGATTGTCGATTCGCTCTTCACCAGTGACGGGATTCTGCCGGGTCCGACAGGCTTTTTGAAAGGTGCCGTCGAGGCGATTAAACGCGCTGGCGGTCTGTTTATTGCCGACGAGGTGCAGCCTGGATTTGGGCGAACGGGTGAACATATGTGGGGATTCCAGCGCCACGGTGTCATTCCTGACATCGTTACCCTGGGCAAACCGATGGGCAACGGCCAGCCGATTGCCGGTCTGTTGGCCACTGCCGACGTGCTGGAAGAATTCGGCCAGCGCTCCCGATACTTCAATACCTTTGCGGGCAATACCGTCTCCTGCGCGGCGGCTTTAGCCGTATTGCAGACTATCGAACGCAAGGGGCTGATCGATCATGCCCGCAATGTAGGCAAGGTTCTGCTCGATGGCATTATCGAACTTCAGGCGCAGCATCAGGCGATTGCCGACGTACGGGGCGCCGGTCTTTTCGTCGGCGTGGAGCTGGTATCCGATCGCCTTGAGCGCACCCCGGATCGCTGGCTGACCAGCCAGGTGGTAAACCGGATGCGCCAGCAGGGAATATTACTGAGCGCCTGCGCGAAGGGGCACAACGTGCTTAAAATCCGCCCGCCGCTGATCCTGAGCGAGGAGCAGGCGGCCATGGTCATCAGGGCACTTGACCAGGCGCTGACGGAAGCCGCTGCCGCTCGCACCGGGCAGTTAAATCCTGTGGTATAGTCCTTTTATGTCAATTCAAAATCTCTGGGCCTCGCCGATCTCAGAATACTCGAGCATCTTCAACGCGAGGGACGCTGTTCGAACCTGGAGCTGGCTGAGGCGATAAGCCTCAGCCCCGGCCTGTGTTTAACGCGGACCAAACGGCTGGAACAGAGCGGCGATTGCGAAGGGTGGATTGAGTTGGAAGTGAGATCGGTACGTTATCTCGCTATGCTGTAGAGCGAATTCCGCCGTTCAGGAGCAAAAAGCTAATGGCATCACCCCGCTTATTTATTATTCACGGTTACACGGCAGGCCCCCACCACCACTGGTTTGACTGGCTAAAATCTGAAGCGGAAGCGCTGGGCATGGTGGTTACCGTCCCGGCGCTACCGAATTCACAACATCCCGAGGATAAAGCATGGCAGGCCGCGCTGGCTGAATGTGTCGGCGAGGTGGATAACCAAACCTGGTTCGTGGGCCACAGCCTGGGCTGCATTACTGCCCTGCGCTACCTGAACCACCAGCCCGTCGGGCAGGATGCCGCAGGGGTGATTATGGTGGCAGGCTTCAGCGAAAATGTCCCACCGCTGCCGGAGCTGGATACCTTCATGTCCGCGCCGTTTGATGCTACCAGTATCGTACAGCGTTTGCCGCATCGCGCCGTTATCGCCTCGCTAAACGACGATATCGTACCGCCTGCGCTATCACTACGCTTGAGCCAGCAGCTGAACGCGCCGTTCTACGCGCTGCCGGACTACGGGCATTTTCTCAGCCGTCACGGTATTACCGAACTACCTTTGGTTCTACAGCTGTTGCGTCAGTTTATTACTGCCTGAATTTAATATATGCTGGGATAGCGACACGTTTAGTTATCCCAGCACAGTCAGATGTAACTGATTATAAAATCAATGCAAAACTCTATTTTCCGCATTATCAAATAAAAAATTAAGATTAAACCTAATCACTTAGAATTAAAAATTTAAAAAACCACCATTAATTTTTATTTACCATTAAAATCATAAAATTATAATATGCAGCACTTTCTGGTTTAATAAAACACGCCCCTACAATTAAGATATGCGTCTTTACGTATAGCCTGACATGGAATGGAATAATGAGAAAGGTTTACTGCAGGGAAGCATTTACGCTTTGCGGTGTTTTGTTATGCATGGTACCGGCACTGACGGTGCAGGCAGCGATTCCCAATATGCAAAAACAAGCACCTTCTTACGATTATCACAGCGACCCGCTTGATCCCTCTGCGGCATCTATTACTCCCAAAGAGAAATCGCCGGATCTCTTCGGTGAAACGACGGGGCCTTTGCCATTTTTTGGCAAGGAAGCCAGAGAACGCGGCTACGATTTGCCAGATCCTTATGGTATTGGCTATACCCATATGGATATCCATCAGAATATTAAAGTTAAAAGTATTAATTTTTCCAACTTGAAATTTCCCGTTCCAGGAATAGGCTCTATCCCTGTCGATAATATGTTTAATATTCTCGTCGGCCACACCAGGGAAAAAAGTAAAACGGATACCGCAAGACTGGATACCTGGTTATTTCCGTTTATGAACGTCTACGGGATTGTCGGGCATACCCGAGGGCGTTCGGTTTCCAATATTAGTGCCTGTATAACAGGAAGCGGATGTCTACCCGGGCTTAAAAACATTGATTTTACGCTGAAATTTAAAGGCACCACCTGGGGTGGTGGCACAACGCTGGCCTACGGCTATCACGACTGGTTCGGTACGATGGATTTCAACTATACCGAAACGCACTTCGACGTACTGGACGGTAATATCTCCGCCTTTACCTTCACGCCACGCGTTGGTTACCGCTTTACTGTTCCTGGCGCCGAGCGCTTTTCCATTCCTGTCACCCATGCCAGTCTGTGGGTTGGCACCATGTATCAGGATGTCGATCAGGACTTCAAAGGGAATATCAGCGATCTGCATATGCCTGCCGGGCTGAGTACACTGGTCAATATGGTCAACAGAGACGACCAGGGGCGTTTCCGGGTGAAACAGCATCTTAAATCACCATGGAATATTCTGGTCGGCGGTCAGTATGAGCTGACCCGTAACTTCAATATCACCTCGGAAGTCGGCTTTTCCAACCGTAACAGCTTTATGGTCGGCGGAGAGTTTCGCTTCTAGACATGTGGTTAAAGATAATACTTCTCTGTGGCCTGATAACTATTTCCCCTCTGGGTCAGGCCACCGTAATTCCCGACAGGCAAACCATCGATCATTTTCTGAACAAGTTAGGGGCAGACCGTAAAGCCGACATAAATAAGACGATTGACTGGGGAGTTGTCCCCGGGCCTTTCTACACGCCAGAACTTGGAGTGGGTGTTGGCGTTGCCGCGGTTGGGCTTTACCGCCCCGATGAATATCAGCACCATACGCCGCTCTCTTCCCTCTCTTTCACCGGATTTGCCAGCTCAACCGGGGCTTTTGGTGTGGGCTATGAAAACTACACGTTTTTAGATGATGATAGCTGGCGTTTTTACCTGTCTGGCGATCTCAGTCGCAGACCGCTGCACTACTGGGGAGAAGGATACCGTGCCGGGCGAAAACAGCGTGGCAAGCAGTCCTACGACTCAACAAAATTGAGCGGCGTGCCACGCATACTCTATCAGTTGGCTAACCATACCTACGCCGGTGTTGGCTGGTCGTTCTCCTATGAAGGCGCTTCATCGCTACAGCATAAAACCAACGGCAGTTTCTATCATCAGAATGAGTCACGCCATATCTTCAGCTCAGGAGCCAGCATGCTGTTTAGCTATGACTCCCGCGATTTTGTAGCGAATCCGTCGCGCGGTCAGGTACTGAACCTGTCATGGACCCGATACAGCCCGGCGATAGCCAGCGATAATCGTTTTGATGCTTTAGACGCGCAGTACAACCTTTATCATGCCATAAATGACACCAATCTTCTGGCCTGGGAGGTCTACAGTCGTTTTACCAGCGGACACGTCCCCTGGACTATGCAGTCGCTGCTGGGGGACAGCCATCATCTGCGCGGCTACTACGAAGGGCGATATCGCAATCGTAATATGCTGACCAGCCAGCTGGAATGGCGCAAAAAACTCAGCTGGCGCCACGGCGTAGTGGCATGGCTGGGTGCCGGTAGTATGTCGGACAAACCGAGTGAGGTTCTTGACGGGCACTGGCTGCCGTCTGTCGGGGCCGGATACCGCTTTGAGTTTAAGAAAAATATGAACATCCGCCTTGATTATGGCCTTGGCCAACACAGTTCAGGTTTTTACTTCCAGGTTGGGGAGGCGTTTTGATCTTCCGTTTAATCGGCCGGTTGGTGTTGCTTGTACCATTCATTTTCTTCGCCAACAGCAAGGCTCAGCAACCTGATTACCCGATAATCCCCATGGCCGATCTCAGCCTTCCGGCAGGTCAGTCACCCCAGGTATGGTTGTTGACGCGGCCACTGCCGCAGCCGAACGGCCTGAGGCCATGTTGTGCTTTCGGCTATAGCCTTAAAGCTAAACTATTTGGCATACCGGTACCGTGGTATCAAGTGGATAACGTGGTTGCTCCAACAGACACAGGGAAACACCACTTCAATCCAGGCATGTTGGACATGCTGAGCACGCTGAGCGGTCTGAACAGCGAACACAACGGCCTGGTCTACACGCGTCGGGGTGGCTTCATCGATCTGGCGCATCTGCGTGACAGCGCTGATAACACGCTGTGGTTGTTCAGTCATATCTGGCCCCGCATGGGCCAGGCAACAACGCTGAAACTTGGCGACGAGTTGGGCCAGCGCGAAATCCACCTGTTTTCCTACTTCCCTCCAGCCAGTGCCACTGAACGTTACAGGCTGGCGGTATTTCTGGCAGCGCATCTGGCATTCGAACTTGCCGCATGGCATGAGGTGGCACAGTGGTATGGGTTTGAATCAGTAAAGGGATTTTCCGAAGGCGTTTCGGCTTTTTCTCCGGAAGATCTCTATTCCAATCTGCTCGGAACCCGCATGGCGATCGATTTACTCAATGCGGGAGGTGGCGCTTCACTATCCCGCTATCAGCGAGCCATGCGAACAATGATCCCGCAGGCGCTGGACCAGCTTGAGGCAGAGTCTCCCGCCGGGACGCGCTTCCACTTCGATATGCTCGATCGTCTGTGGTGGAACAGCGCCTGTCGCCTGCCGGATAAATTTCTGCTGCGCTACCGTAACTATGATGTAAGCGAACGGCGGCTGCCTTCACGTGCACCGGAGAGTGTTCCCCCGCTCTGGCTGACGTTGCCCGACCGCTTTAATGGCATTGAACTTTCCCACTTTGGACGCCTGGAAATACGACCCGGGCGCTCAATGGCTCGTCTGCCTGTACCGGTTTCACGCTACCAGTTTTCTGATTTTCCCGCACTGGCCCGGCAGGCAAAAAAAGCCGATTTGCAGCATCTGGCCAACTTACATTACCGCTGCAACTGAGCAAAAAAACACCTTCCACGCTGTAAAGCCATAATCAAAAGTTATATTTCATTTCACTTTTTAACCTCAGCACATCAGACTTTTTTTCTACCAGCGCTCTCCTTTTCTAAAACTCGCTGCAGGCAAACGTTTAACCGCTCATTTAATCAGCGAATTAGCACTAAAACGGAAAGTTCCCTAATTCCACACGCTTTTATGTGACACTCATCACACTTTAACTGACTTGAAATGAAACAGAATTTGACAAGTGTGAGCAATCTCTATTTCCTAATGGCCGGATAACGGCACACTGCCGCAACATTACTGATGGGGATTTTCGTCATTTGCGGCGGGACCCGTTTTGAAGGCTTTACTAACCCAACCTGACCCTCGCGCTGGCAGCTGAGGATGGTCTCTGAGCATGTGGTACTATAATGAAATATAAAATTATGATGGCTGGTGCGCTGGCAGCGTTGTCTTATACCAACGTCTCTTTCGCTGATTCAAGCAGCCCTGAATACGTTTCCGACTGGTGGCACCAGAGTGTTAACGTTGTTGGAAGCTACCACACCCGTTTCGGACCGCAGCTGAACAACGACGTTTACCTGGAATATGAAGCCTTCGCGAAAAAAGACTGGTTTGATTTCTACGGCTACATCGATGTGCCTAAATTCTTCGGCGTGGGCAACGGCAACGATAAAGGTGCATGGGACAACGGTTCTCCATTTTTTATGGAAATTGAGCCGCGCTTCTCTATCGATAAGCTGACCGGCGTTAACCTGGGCTTTGGTCCATTCAAAGAGTGGTATTTCGCTAACAACTATATCTACGATATGGGTGACAACCGCGCCAATCGCCAGAATACCTGGTACATGGGCCTGGGTACCGATATCGATACGCATTCAGATGTTGGCCTGTCGCTGAACGTTTACGCAAAATATCAGTGGGCGAACTACGGCGCCGCGAATGAAAATGAGTGGGATGGCTATCGCTTCAAGGTGAAATACTTTGTGCCGATCACCAGTCTGTGGGGCGGCAACCTGAGCTATATCGGTTTCACCAACTTTGACTGGGGTTCAGATCTGGGCGACAACTCCGCGCCTGCGCGTACCAGCAACTCCATCGCCTCCAGCCATATTCTGTCACTGGGTTACGATCACTGGCACTACTCGTTCGTGGCGCGTTACTTCCACAACGGCGGCCAGTGGAACGATGGCACCGAGCTGAACTTCGGCAACGGACCGTTCCACGTTAAATCCAACGGCTTTGGCTACTACCTGGTTGTCGGTTACAACTTCTGATTGTGACAAATCGAACTGAATTCTGAATGCGCCTGCGGGCGCATTTTTTTGCGCGATTTCAGCATCCGACGGGGAAATTAGTCAAACATCCGTTCCAGATAGCGCTCGAGTGCGGCGCGCGAGCTGAAGCCGTAGGGTATGCCATAATGATCGTTTGTGTCGCCCACCAGGTACATCGGGAAGCGGACGTAATGTTCGCAGGTTTTTATATCAGATGCCGGTACCGCAATCGCCTGGCTTTTCTCTTTCAGTGTCGGATGGATAACCAGCGCCGTACGACCTAAACGCGCCTCACGATTAACATAGACGTAGTTTTCACCCCGACTGTAACCGTAACTTTTGGCAGTGACCGTATCCATCTCAAATCCCGCCTTTTCCAGTACGCGAGCTACCTCATCAGGTCGTAAATACATGCTTTTTCCTCTGTGTCTGCAAACCCCGCAACCTTACCTCAGGCCACATAGCCAGTGCTTTCGGAATAATCCAAAACGCAGGTTTTCAGCGTTGCCGATTTTTAGCCTGTCCTATACTTAATAGTACATTTCAGAATTAGGGAGCGAAAATGTTCAACCGGACTGCGAAAAATAACGATATTGATCTGAGTGAAGATGTATCACTGCTGGCAGATACCCTTGATGACCTGCTGAAATCCTACGGCAGTAAAGCAAAGGATGACGTGGAAGGTGCTAAAAGCCGTGCTGAAACACTGCTAAAAGAGACCCGGGCCAAACTGCAGGGCCACAATCGGGTGACTCAGACTGCAAGGGATGCTGGCGCTCAGGTGAACACTTATGTACGCGATAAACCCTGGCACGGCGTGGGGATCGGTACCGCTGTCGGTGTACTGATCGGCGCATTAATCGCCACCAGCACAACCCGCCGTTAGTACCGTTTATTTTTTGAACAAATGCTCGCAGATCATAGTGCGGGCATTATTTTTATCTGCGCAAAACCTTGTGCCATAAGGCTTGTGAGCATCCTGGCTAAATAAATACGCTTTTCCTATATCTTGTGTGGTTGCTTTTTATGGCCACTATATCTAGTATTCACTTCATCAAGACCACGCAACATGGTGTGGCAGTGGCGGCGCGACTCGGGCAGTAATTTCCGCGCCAGATACTTAGTTAATCAGCCCGCAAGGTGAATACGAATCATGCGCATTATTATTTACACTAAAAATAATTGTGTCCAGTGCAACGCGACAAAAAATGCGATGGATAAGAAAGGGATCGACTATCAGCTGATCAACCTCGATAGCGAACCCGCTCACGTAGAAACTCTTAAATCCCTTGGTTATCGCCAGGTCCCGGTCGTCATGGCCGAGCAGGATCACTGGAGCGGCTTCCGCCCTGATAAGATTCAGGCACTGAGCCATCTGGCAGCCGTCCGGGGTTAAGGCGATGACTATGCTGGTCTATTTCTCCAGCCAGTCGGAAAACACCCATCGCTTCATCACCCGCTTAAACCTGCCGGCGCGACGTATTCCGTTAGACAGCGCTCAGCGCCTGCAGGTAGACCAGCCTTATATACTGATAGTGCCCAGCTACGGCGGCGGCACCAGTCATGGTGCGGTGCCTAAGCAGGTGATTCAATTTCTTAATGATACCAATAATCGTCAGCTTATCCGCGGCGTGATTGCTGCTGGAAACCGTAACTTCGGTGAGGCCTACTGCCTCGCTGGCGACATTATTGCGCGTAAATGTCAGGTGCCCTACCTCTATCGCTTTGAGCTGATGGGTACCGCAGACGATATCGCTAACGTTTACAAGGGAGTAACCGAATTTTGGCAACGACAGACAGCACCCTCATAGAGGCCGCAGCGGCCGCCCCTGATTATCACGCGCTCAATGCGATGCTGAATCTGTATGATGCCGCAGGCAACATCCAGTTTGAGAAAGATCGCGAAGCCACGCGTCAGTATTTTATTCAGCACGTTATTCCCAATAGCGTGCAGTTCGCCTCGGTGGCCGAGCGTTTACAGTATCTGGTCGCTGAAGGTTACTACGAAGCCGACGTGCTCAATGCCTATCCGTTCGATTTCGTCTGCGCGCTGTTCGAGCAGGCTTATTCGCGCCGCTTCCGCTTCCAGACTTTCCTGGGTGCCTGGAAGTTCTATACCAGCTACACGCTGAAAACCTTCGACGGTAAGCGCTACCTTGAGGGCTTTACCGAGCGCGTGTGCATGGTGGCGCTGACCCTGGCTCAGGGTGACCAGGCGCTGGCGCTGGCGCTGAGCGATGAAATTCTCGCCGGACGCTTCCAGCCCGCCACGCCAACCTTCCTGAACTGCGGCAAGCAGCAGCGCGGCGAGCTGGTTTCCTGCTTCCTGCTGCGTATTGAAGACAATATGGAGTCGATTGGCCGTGCGGTAAACTCGGCGCTCCAGCTCTCCAAGCGCGGCGGTGGCGTGGCGTTCCTGCTCTCCAACCTGCGTGAGTCCGGTGCGCCGATTAAGCGCATCGAAAACCAGTCATCCGGGGTGATCCCGGTGATGAAGATGCTGGAAGATGCCTTCTCCTACGCCAATCAGCTGGGCGCACGCCAGGGTGCCGGTGCCGTATATCTGAACGCCCATCACCCGGATATTCTGCGTTTTCTGGACACCAAGCGCGAAAACGCCGATGAAAAAATCCGTATCAAAACACTTTCGCTCGGCGTAGTGATTCCGGATGTGACCTTCCAACTGGCGAAAGACAATCAGCCAATGGCGCTGTTCTCCCCGTATGACGTCGAGCGTATCTACGGACTGCCATTTGCCGATATCAGCATCAGCGAGAAATATGACGAAATGCTGGCCGACGAGCGCATTCGTCGTACCTTTATCAATCCGCGCGAATTCTTCCAGACGCTGGCTGAAATTCAGTTTGAGTCCGGCTACCCGTACATCATGTTTGAAGATACGGTCAACCGCGCCAACCCGATTCACGGCCGCATAAATATGAGCAACCTGTGCTCGGAGATCCTGCAGGTCAATACGCCGACCGAATACAACGACGATCTCAGCTATCGCCGCATCGGTAAGGATATTTCCTGCAACCTGGGCTCGCTGAATATTGCCCATGCGATGGACTCAGAGGACTTCGCGCGTACGGTAGAAATCGCCGTGCGCGGCCTGACGGCGGTTTCCGATCAGAGCCACATCGGCTCGGTGCCTTCCGTTGAGCAGGGGAATGCACTGTCACACGCTATCGGCCTGGGACAGATGAACCTGCACGGCTATCTGGCGCGTGAGCGCATTCAGTACGGCAGTGAAGAAGGGCTGGATTTTACTAATATCTACTTCTATACCATCACCTATCACGCGCTGCGCACGTCGAACCTGCTGGCGCGCGAGCGCGGTACCACCTTCAGCGGTTTTAGTGATTCACGCTATGCCAGCGGTGAGTATTTCAACCAGTACGTTGAGCAGAGCTGGCTGCCGCGCACCGCACGCGTCGCGGCCCTGTTTGCCGATGCCGGTATAGAAATCCCAACCCGCGAACAGTGGCAGACGCTGAAAGCCGCGGTGATGAAGGACGGCCTGTATAACCAGAACCTGCAGGCTATCCCGCCAACCGGTTCGATCTCCTATATCAACCATGCAACGTCGAGTATTCACCCGATTGTGTCGCGAATTGAGATTCGTAAAGAGGGTAAAACCGGGCGCGTATACTATCCGGCACCGTTTATGAACAACGATAATCAGGACTACTACCGCGACGCGTATGACATCGGGCCGGAAGCGATTATCGATACCTACGCCGAAGCCACGCGCCATGTCGATCAGGGCCTGTCACTGACCCTGTTCTTCCGCGATACCGCGACGACTCGCGATATCAACAAAGCGCAGATTTACGCGTGGAAGAAAGGCATCAAGACGCTCTACTACATCCGTCTGCGCCAGATGGCATTGCAGGGAACCGAAGTCGAAGGCTGCGTCTCCTGCTCGCTGTAACAACACATTAAATCGCGGGCCGGCGCACCTCCGGCCCGTCTAACATTTATTCGCGACCGGTCGGTGCCGGGATCGGAACTAAAGATATCACTATGAAACTGAAGAAAGTTCACGCTATTAACTGGAATAAAATCGAAGACGAAAAGGATTTGGAAGTGTGGAACCGCCTGACCAGTAACTTCTGGCTGCCGGAAAAGGTTCCGTTGTCGAACGATATTCCGGCGTGGAACGGCCTTAATGCCGATGAACAACAGCTGACCATCCGCGTGTTCACCGGCCTGACGCTGCTGGATACCATTCAGAATACCCTGGGCGCACCGGCGCTGATGGCCGACGCGCTGACCCCGCATGAAGAAGCGGTGATGTCGAACATCAGCTTTATGGAAGCGGTGCATGCCCGCTCCTACAGCTCGATCTTCTCAACCCTGTGCCACACCAGCGATGTGGATGCCGCCTATGCATGGAGCGAGGAAAATGAACCGCTACAGCGCAAGGCCGACATCATCCTGCAGCACTACTATGAAAATGACCCGCTGAAAAAGAAAATTGCCAGCGTGTTTCTGGAATCATTCCTGTTCTATTCCGGTTTTTATCTGCCAATGTACTGGTCCAGCCGCGGTAAGTTGACCAACACCGCCGACCTTATCCGCCTGATTATTAAAGATGAAGCGGTACACGGCTACTACATTGGTTACAAGTACCAAAAAGCGCTGGAAACTCAGAGCGACGAGCGTAAAGAAGAGCTGCAGCAGTTCGCCGTTGGCCTGCTGCTGGAACTGTATGAGAACGAAGTGGAGTATACCGATGCGCTGTATCAGGGCGTCGGCTGGCAGGAAGATGTGAAGAAATTCCTGCACTACAATGCCAACAAGGCGCTGATGAACCTCGGCTATGAGGCACTGTTCCCGGCAGAAATGACCGACGTGAATCCGGCGATCCTCTCCGCGCTGTCACCTAACGCGGATGAAAACCACGACTTCTTCTCGGGCTCTGGCTCCTCTTACGTCATGGGCAAAGCCGTCGATACCGAAGACGAAGACTGGGATTTTTAATTGGTTCGGGGGGATTCTTGTTGGCCCCCCACTTATTATAATTACTCGCGAAATTAGTAATTAAAATCAGCCAATCGGCTGATTTTTTGCTTTCAATAATGGCCTGTAGACACTGCCTGATTAGCCTTATATTCATCTCTGACGGGTTAATATTTCAGCAATACAGGGATATTTTTTAGCTATATATTGATTTTTTTACTCCAGCTCAATTCTGTGCAATCCATCATCAGCCCTGACATTTTCAGATGTAATCCCCCCAAAATATTCACCTGTGTCGGTAAAAAAGCCTCAAAATAGCCAAATAAATTACAACCCAACTTCTAACAGAAAGTTACGAGCCTCTGTTTGAAAATCAAGCGATGGCGATAACTGCTTAACGATTCCCTCAAAAACGACCAGTGCTAAAATTACGGTAACAAAATCGGTAGATCCACGCAGCCCGTTGCGCCGAAACAACTCAAAGAGTTCTTTGGCGAAGTGAGCCACCTCGAATTGTTCTGCGCTCTTACCTGAATTTGCGTTGACGAGTTCGCACATCTCTTTTTCGAAGCAGTTCCAATCGAAGATCCTGGTACGCCAGGTAGATGTTGAGAGAGCTATTTTCGCGCACTCGCTTCCATTGTTTGTTGCAATAGACAAGAAGAATCGAGTGAACTCAGACTGTCTTTTGGGATCCAGGTGAACGACTAATCCACAGTCGAGCAATACGAGTTCTTCATCATTCTTGAACCTGACGTTGCCTGGATGCAGGTCACCGTGGACGAATCCGTCGACAAAAATCATTTGGAAAAGTGCTCGGAGGCAAGTATTGGCGAGTTCACCTGTGCATCCCACTTTCTTAGCCATTTGCTCGACTCTTTGCAGACCGTCGAGATACTCCATTGTCAGCATTCGGTCGTTTGAGAGCTCACTGTGTATCCGGGGTAACTGTACGTGGGGCGATTTGCAAAAATTCTCTCTGAATTTTCTATAGTTGCAAGCCTCGGCAGACAAATTAAGCTGACAAATCAGAATATGGCGTACTTCCTCTACCATTGGAGCCATTGGTATTAACCTCATCCGCGGCACCAAACTTAGTATTTTAGCCGTTACCGAAAAGAGTACCATGTCACAAAGCATCCGCCATCGCACTCCCGGTCGCACGATCTTAACCGCGACTACGGAGCCATCTAACAGTTCCGCCCGATAAACATGGGCTACGCTACCAGCTGCAATAGGTTCTTCTTCGAAGTGTCCGAAGACACTGTTTAGCTCTCGGCCAAGGAACTGTGCTATTAGACGCTTTACTTGCGCGGGCTTTCTGGACTCTACTTGTTCTTGCAGGTCGGCTAACTGAGATGAGATTTCTGGCGACACTAAGTCCGGTCTGGAACTGAGGATTTGGCCAAGCTTGATGAAAGTCGGCCCGAGAGCCTGCAGTGCTTCACGCAGAGTATTGCCTTGTGAAACAAAATAAGCATTTCTTGAGTTGAACCGCCTCAAAGACCAATTAAAGGACATTTTCAGGGCGTAGGCTGAGACAACAAAGCATATTTCCGTTATACGCACTGGCAGAAGAATGACGAGTTTGGCAGAGTTGCGCAAGCGGCCAACCTGGTTCGTCGAATGCGTTCCTGAACATCCTTTGCAGTTCTTAGGCGTTTTTGATTCGCTTCGCATCGCTCTCACATTTTAAACAAATTTAGTTGGTGCCTCTTCCCAGAGTGTGTTGATCTTCACTTCTCAATCAACCCACATTAGTAGTCACATAATACTAAAAAAGGCTTCGTTGAATAAAAATCAAAGTTAACCAGCAGAATAGTTCCTGTCGGTTCCCTGATTTTCTTGTGGGTCTGGTTGCCCCATCCCGACATGTTTTAAGCGTCGATTGCCGAAATGAATTGCCGTCCAAAAACAAAGCAATCCGGCAATAATTACCGAACCGCTAAAGAGCACGAGTCTCATATCCATAGGTAGTATTATCAAGGCACCAATATATTGAGATACAATAGAAGCATACAGTATTCTCACAATAAACTTACGTGACTTATTGCGAATAAACCAGGCTCCTAGTGGTGCCCCAATCACCACAATCGGGATGCATACCAGCCAATAATCCCATGCGGCTTCGGCAACACCTGAGCTAACTCCCTCCATCCAGAGAAATGCACAGACTGAATTGATCGCCATCAATACTACTGAGGTAGGGGTGGCCACGCTTTCGCAGGTACGGTAAAACAGCACCAGCAGCGAAAAAGTGATGAGATCCAAGCCACTGCCAGTGATCCCGCTTACCGTTCCGCCAATAAAACCAACAGCAAGCAGCCTAATAATATCTGAATTTGTTGCCGGCCCCATATCCCTCACAACCTGGCGATCCGCATGTCGATTGGTCCAGAATAGAACACAGCCAAACGACAGCCAGAGGCTGGTGAAGAAAAGTTTAACGAGTGAGGGTGGCATCATTGGCTGCATAACTTCGATGCCGAAGATTACTCCACAAACTCCACCCAGTGATGCTAGCACTATCGCCCGCCAGACAATTGGTATTCTCAGCATGATGATCGCCATAGACGCGGATACCATGCCAACAGACTGAATCATCAATGAAAAATCACGAGCGGTGCTGGGGGGTATATCAAAAATCAGGACCATCACCGGAAAGGCAACGGCTCCCCCCCCCTCACTGGTTGCTCCGGCAATGAATGAACCCAATGCCATGGTCACACTCATAAACCAGTTTTCTTGTAATAGATACCAGGTATCGGCGTATGTCATATACGCTCCCCAGGTTGCCCAGATAAATAGTGCCCAATAGATGGGGAAAAATCGTTTATTCAACATTTTTCAGCTCTCCATATTACTGATATATAAAATTTAAACACCACTACACCCACCAATTGATAACTGCACACCATAAAAAAGCAGGGACGCTAAACTGTGCTAGTTTCCCGATAATTTACTGGGTAGTGTCGCCACCGCTCGGTATTTTTTAATTTAAAAAAACATTTTCAGCCACGTAAGGGTATCGACATAAATACCAATCCGCGGCCTTATTACCCAACTTACTCTGGCTTCAACTTGGTTTATTAGCAGTGACATCGTTAATCTCAACTGCGTCACTCTCTATTTCAAATAGTTTGAAATAGTCTGCCCAAAATCCCTTTGTTCGACCAAAGGCTGAATATCTCAAGACGATACTCAAGTGGCCCTGGATTTCTAAACAACGACAAAGGAGATTTCTCCACGGCATATTGTTTGTTTTCCTACCTTTGCTGTTCCTCGTGCTTTTCCATACCTGCTTCCTAAGCTAATAATCTCGACCGATAGGTAAACCGTACTGTCGACAGAGTAAGGATGGAGATACTCAACATTTTCAAGGCCTACCAGAAACGGTGTGCGACCTCGGTAGCGTTCAAAAGCAAAAACTGCACAAGCACCAAGCTGTGCAAGAGCTTCCATTGGCAAAATTGGCAACATATCGGTGGAACTTGGGTGTGACCTGAGCCAACAGTTACGTGAAGGTTGCCATTCGCCAGTTGCGCTAACACCGGGTTCCAACGACGAGATGTTATGTATAAACAACATCTCGCCCCTGTGCGGGATGAGTTCTGTCGCGTCGTAGTTCATGGTGTTAAATCCCGCGACCGTCGGAAGGCAACACCATTGCGCGATGTTGTTGATCCTCCCATTGGTCAATAATTATTTGCGCAAGACTGCTTCTACAGGCTCGCCAGCCCAATAACTTTCTTGCGGCCAGGAGGTCGCTGGTTCGCGGAGCAGGTTCTATGCGGCTCTTAACACTACGCTTTTTGATTTCAACTCCCGTTATTCGCTCAACTGTTTCTACAACTGTTGATACGTGTTGTGGTAACCCGGTGCCAATATCTATAACAAAATGTCCCTCAATCGGGGCCAGGCAGGCAGCAACGATTGCTGAAGCAGCATCGGCGATATGGAGATACTCACGAGGAGGTGCTTGCTGAAAAATTTTGAGCGACGTGCCTTCGCGGGCTGCGCGAAGAGCATTGCCGATTAGCCCGACACAGGGTTCGCGATGTGCACCTGCTATGGCTTGAAAACGCAGTGATATGCTACTTGCTTTGTTACCCGCGCACTCTACAACCAAGACCTCTGCTGCTCTCTTGGAACTTGCGTAAGCCAAAATCCCCTGATTAGCCTCCGGTTGTGTCTTTCCTCCTGCTGCCATTGCACTGGAAGCAAATACTATGCGACAGGCATTCTGGGCAGCAGTGAGCAGCTTTTTCGTTCCAACAACGTTTGCTTCCCAATATAAATTATCAGATGGTGTGATTGACTGGTGAGGATGGATGCCCGCAAGGTGACAAACCACGTCAGCGTGTTGCAGCATGCGCAAAGCGGTTGGTTCGGCGGCGCCTATTAAGAATTTACTGAAAGAAAACGATTCAACTTTTACATTGGTCGCCTTCAGCGCCGCCAACACTTGTTTGCCAAGATAGCCGGTAGAGCCAGTTAAGACCAGACTCGGTGCTTTCTGTTCTGTCATATCTTTGAGACCGTTGCTAAAAGCATAAGCTCGGGCCCGATGCTGTTGATTGCTATGTCAGATTTAAGACCGGCATTACTAATCGCATGCTGCCAATCTTCCGAAGAGAGGAAGCGGCTGGAGCAACCGTGTCTATGTTCAGGTAGGGGAAGTAGGTTCAGGAAAAATTCTTGATGGACTTGCTCACCCAAGCCACAAATCGACTCGCTCGTTATAAGAACACCTCCTTCTTTGAGAAGCGAAGACAATATTCGCAGTGAAGCCGGGAGGTTATGAGCATTGTGAAGCGCATTGACAGCAAGCACAACATCGAAGCCCCCAGTTGAAACGTGTTTCCTCGTTGGCTCAGCATTAAAATCATAGGGTTCAAAATTGAATTCTATTAGCCCGGTAGCGCGTTGGTTCAGTTTGTCCGCAGTTGAGCGAAGAAGACTTGCACTGATGTCGGTTGCAAGATAGCTAACGGGCGCGGTTGCAACCTGTTCGAGGGCATTTAGTGCGGTTGTAGTCGCACCACCGGTACCAACACCGATTTCGAGTATCCGCAACGGAACACCTTCTTTGACTCGCTCTACCAGCGCGGTCGCCGCCGCTTGATTCAGAGGAGCATAGAGTGGATTTGACGAACTGTAGTAGCCCCGCCAGATTTGCAGACCATCGCCAGAAAAAAGTAAATTAGTGCCGTTCGATTCACCCGCAAGGAAACCTGGATAGGCATCTCGAGCAAGTGTCAAAAAAGACGATGCCGATCCGTTTGGTAGAACGGGGGAATTGAGTGATACTTCACGTGCCGAAGCCAATCGCAGCCATTCCAAAGCTTGCGATCTGGTGGAGGGAGCTGATTCATTGCCCTCATATTCAGAAACTATGTCTCGCGCATAGCCGCCTACTTTTGACCATGCAGCTTCAAGAAGCTGCAGGTACTCTTCGTCTATGAGACTATCAACGATTGCCAGATTTCCATTTTTCACAGGCCGTGGTGGCCTTTCTTGCATCGATATTGTTTGCGTTTTCCACTGATTACCATTCATATCAACGAGGCCCACCTTAACCATGGCTACTTTGCACATCAGGCGCAGAGAGAACTTTAGCGCCACGCCTGTTGGATATTGCCAGGAGAATACCGCGGCTGGCACACACTATCGTTAATGCGACAAAAATGCCGAAAACCTGGTGAAACGCCATTAGCAAGCCATAAACGAAGGCGACCGACAGCCCAAATATAATCTGGCCACGAGTCGAGTATGGTGTGGTGCCTGGGTCAGTTACCATATAGAGGGTGAATAGAATGAGGGCCATTCCGGTTAACGGTGCCAGCGCGGCATCGAAGTCAACGTTGGGATCCAAGACTGAGCGCAACGCAGCTTGAAGGATAAAGCCACCGATCCAGGCAGCAATGAGGGGCACGCGTGCGGTAAAAACAATGTTCAGAAATAAACCGATAATTGTAACAACAACAGGGAGCACGATATCACCACTGGCTCCAAGCTCTGCTGTAAATTGATATGGCGCAGCAATGCTGATTGTTTCAGGAAAAAACAAAAGCACAATCGTTATTCCAAAGTTGGAAGGGTTGAAATAATGGCTGCTGCGCTTTCCAGTCCAAACTCTAAAGCAGTACTTGCTGCTCATCGCGACAACCGCAGCGACGATAAAAAGATCCAGGCGGTTGCTTGCGTACAGGAGCATACCAAGAGCGAGTCCCGAAATATGGGCAGGAAGGAGAAAGTCGATAAGGGTGGTCACTTTGACCCGAACCGATGAACCGGCAGCAGCAGCATACAAGGGTCGCCGTTGTTCATGACGTGATGTCATCGTCTCCATAAAAAGCTCAGTTATGTAGCAAGCAAGCACGGCGACAAGCGGCTGTGCGATGCTTTGTTCAAAACCGAGGTAAGCATGACCGGCAACAGTGAGTAATGTTATCCCGGTAGCGAATCGACGTAATGCTGCGACACGGAGAGCGGCAGGTGTTGCCGGACGGAGTCTTGCAATTAACCGTGTCCATGCGCCTCGATTTTGGATTACGACGGCAGGAGTATCGTTTGCCATTTTTGATTTACCTCTATTGTTATGGAACGGACGTTTCCTTCAAAATCCCGCCATTTTATTGTCGCATTTAGGGGGGCTGTTGTTTTTTCAGTGAGGCCCAAATGGATGTCGGTACTCTGTTGCCCACTGTGACCGTTGCCGCCATCAACAAACGCTATTTTTCGATTACCAGACGGTAATTCAAGAGAGACAGTTGCACCAATCGCGGCCGTCCCGCTGACGGTATGAGCGGGTTTCAGTCCGTCGAGGTTACTTGTGAGAGCCAGGCCACGGACTCGCAGTAGCCGAAGCCCCACGAACGGCCCGCATGGCGCGCATTCGTTTACCACAAGCCGGGAATCGGCAAAATGGTTGGCTTCAACCCAATCAAGATCGCCGTCACCATCTATATCGGCCAGAGCAATCCCTCGGGTAATTCCAATGTCATTAAGACCGGAGGCTTCGGCGACATTTTGAAATGAACTTTTTGTGTCTGCCCGGCTGAAAACAACGCGTGGCGCTGCTCCACTCATGTCACCTCTGAGCAGGTTAGGCCAATTTCCTGGGTTGGAAACCAGCACATCATTTGCAAGCGCTATTTCTTGTATCTCAGGCCAACGATTCACTTTTCCTCGAACAAATCCTGTGGCCTGGAGAATTTCCGGGATCCCGTCATTATCCAGATCTGCTATCTTGTTATCCCAGCTAAAGGCCGTGCGCGCGGCCGCAAGCTCCTCACTCGCGTTGTGGAATTCAAGCGGGTCGTCTTTGGAACCAGAATTTAGAAACAGCATTTGAGTTTCGAAAAGACCCCATCGTTGCGTAATATTACTGACAACAATGTCCAGGTCTCCATCGTTGTCGAGATCGGCAATTGATGCGCCCATTCCCTTGAAGGAGTCTCTGCCCAGACTGTGAGACAATGGTTCGCCGAATTTTTTGCTCCGTGCTTTGCGCGGCTCCAGCTGCAACTTACCATTGCCTGACGTGTTGAGAAAAATTTGATCTGGACCAAAATCATTGGCGACAAAAAGCTCCGGCAAGAGGTCGCCGGTAAGATCCGCCGAGGCTGAAGCAAGCGTCCAACCTTGCCCATAGTTGGGCTCGAAAACGTCAGGAGCCATCTCGAAATTTCCAGGTTCACCCGGTTTCTGGAGCAGAATTCGATTCATGCCACCATTAAACGCGTGCGAGAAGGAAGTGTGCATAGAGACCGTTTGGCGCGATTGAGTATCAAGAAGCTCTGAACCGTCTGCGAAGTAATTGCCGACGAAGATATCCAATAAGCCATCTCCATTAAAATCGGCGATGTGCACAGTATTTGTATACCAATCGTGCTCTGGTTTTTGAGTAACAAAGATATCCGATGCGGAGAAATTCCAATTACCTTTGTTTTCGAAGAGAGCTGGCGGACGTCCCCAGTAATAAACCAACACATCTGACCAGCCGTCGCTATTCAGATCGGCGATTCGACACCCCATTGGCGCTATTGCGTGGGCAGTGCCGAGAGGGCGCAGAAAACCATGGACAATATGCGCAGGTTTATTTGGATCAGAAGATACTGTGCCAATCGAAACTGTGTCAGAACGAGGATCCACGTGGCACAAATCATTCATAAGGCCATCACCATCCAGATCGTCTAATGCAGCGCTAGCACCGGTGGCACTGAGCCAGGACGCAATGTGTCTGACCGATGGGTTTACTGCTCGCTCCTCTTGCAAAGGAGCGGTGGCTGGAGGCAGCGAACGTAACGTTAGTGGAAGCGATTTTGAAATCTCATCAACCGAATAAGTGGTTGATAAATATCCAAATACCAACGCTAATACTGGCAAAAGAAACTTAATCATTTTCAAAAAAACACCTCCGTGTTTCACATTTGTTTAATAAATCCGTGCTTAACGGCGGCAATGATTGCCTCGTTACGGTTCTCTACTCCCAGCTGGCGATACAGCGCTTTCATTCGGCGGTGCATAGTGCGTTCGGATGCGTTTTCTTCACGGGAGATTTCCGCGATACTGTGCCCCGCAGCTAACTTGTTGAGAGTTCTGAGAGATTGGTTGTCCAGAACGACTGGGCTTCTGCCTGTGAATTGACTCAGCAATTCATCCACAATGGAATGAGGCAGGCGCACAGCCCCCTCTAAAGTGGCTGCGAGGGTTTTGATAATCTCTGTGGGATTCGCGCCGTAGCAGACCGCCCCGGATGCTCCTGCGTTCAAAACGCGAGCGTAACGATCACTGGTGTTTTCCAGAAGAAGCGCTACAGTACGAACCCTCGGATCGAATTTCTGAATGCGACCCAGGGTCACAAAATCTTCTTCTTCTCTAATTGAGTGTAAAATCGCGAAACAGCAATCACTTACGCCCAGGGCTACCCGGAATTGCTCGAGCCAATTCAGGACATCCTCTGGCTCGGCTACTTCGTAGCCAGCTACTTTGAGGGCATCCATAAGTCCGCGGCGGTAGGCTGGTATCACGTCACGGACAGCGCAAATATACCGTTTATCACTCATCATGTGATCTCGTAGTGTTGGAAATCGCCCCGCAGTTCGTCCTGCCATTTTGTATAAACATTTGTTGGGCAGGCATTGATTGATCGCGGTTCAATCAGGCATCTCGAAATGAGCCGCTGCGCGTTCTGTTTTTCGCCAGGTGTCAGCGAAAAAAGCCAGCTAGAAAAAGTCGCTGGCGTTGACATTGCCCGAGCTGTCAAGCCAAATGCATATCCCTGCAGATAAGCTGATTTGTTAGCGCGGATTGTGGTTAGAAAGGAGGAAACCGGCGATACCATTCCTGCAAAGCCCGAGGCTAAACCAAGACCAGAATCGAGGTCAGCGGATAGCTCGTTTCCTACCCTTTTCCGCTGGCGTTCAATGATAGAAACGTTTGCCATTGTGAGGAACCATAGAGCTCTGCCGTATCCCTGAACCCACAGTCGCTTCTTTGCGTTTGAAACAGGCGGGATTCTTAAGTCAAAGTATGGAGGGCGAGCGAACAGGAAGGCGCGCGCAAAGGCCGTCCCATCAATAATGAGCACGCTGAAAATATCCGTTGCGTCAATTGAGTTTTGAAAACTTCGTGTGGGGCGTAGCATAAATGCGTTCCACCACCCCCAACCGGCGTAAATAACGTGCTTGAATCCGGGCAGATGGTAAAGCAGATCAGACGGCCCTGCGGAAGCCTTAAAAACAGGCAATGCACGAGAAACAGCGAGTGCCAACGAGGCTCCTTCAACGTAGAAAGGTTTGAAGAATTCCTCATTGTTGCTTTCAACGTACCTGATTGAAGCGCCGACATCACCGGTCGCTATGGTTTCGCTGAAACCAGAAACGAACGTTGAAGCTATCTTTATTACTAAACGCCTGTCCGCAGGGGCACAACGAAAGGCTGCCACGCGGCGCGCCACGATCCACTTTAGAATACCTGGATGGCTGGCCAGCGCCTGGCTTTTGCTTAATCTTAACGCGTCCTTCATCGCTTTGCCTTTGATGCGACGTTTTCAATGAACCGAACCGCATCATTGTCAATCGGAGGGACTGCCAACGCCTCCCTTTGAAGTTTGCGTGCTTGTCGGCGGTATTTAGGATCCTCCAAAACATGCTTGACAGCGTCGGCTACTTCAGCAGAACTCAGTTTTGTCCAGTCAAGCTGAACTGCCAGTCCCTTTGCGCAAAGTCTATTTGCAATCTCAAAGCCATCAAAGAGCAGGGGCACTGCAACAATGGGCACGCCGCAGACGATGCCTTGTCGTGCTGTTGAAGGGCCACCATGCGTGATCAAGAGATCGATGTTACGCATCAAGAGCGCTTGCGGCGCCCAATCGACAACATGGACGTTTTTGGGGATGTCATGTTCGTCAATAACCTGTTCGCCGTTCCAGTTTAGACTCTTGCCGACCGAAACAATTGCATTAGCGTCAATCAAACCCAGGCCGTCGACAACGTTACGCAGCGCAGGACCAAAACCGGGGATTGTTGCGGCCGCAGTACCAAAACTTGCATAAATCAATGGCTTTTCGGCGTCCGCAATGTTGGCAATCCAATCAGGGAGGACTTCTCCCCTGCCGACACCGTCAACGCGGACAGAGAAAGTATTCGGTAGCGTAAGTTCTTCAGGCGCAAACGTTGGACACATCATATTGATGTGCCCATATTCATATTGCCTGGATCCCTGCGCATCATCTGGCAAACCGAGTTCTGCACGTCGTTCATTTAACGCCGCGACAATGCGGTCTCCAAGAAACATGCCATTAAAATCTAAAACGCCGATAGAAATGTGCGGTAGATTGGCCATCTCGGCAGCTAACAGGCCTCCCATCTCGCCAGAGTCACGCATAACGATGTCGGGCTTCCAGCTATCGATAATTGTTTTGACATCTTTCGCCATCGAGATAGCGGCCGGGCCGCACAACATTTGTGCCATGAAGTCTTGTGTAAACTCCTCCATCTTTTCTGGGTGTACATCATCCACGCGGTCGTCGATCGCTTTGGGTATCCAGTCTTCGCCGGCATCGAAATGCTTCAGGCCAGCGCTAGTCACTACTTCTCTAAAATTTTCCAACACGGCGATGGCCACGTCGTGGCCTTCACGCTTCGCAGCTTCTGCAATCGGAAGTAATCCCAGGAGGTGATCGTGGGCAGGAGGACAAGTGACTAAAATTTTCATTACTTTTACCTCTATAATTGTTCTTCAATAATGTTGTTTCAAAACGCACTCGAGCTGGTTATGCGATTTTGGAGCATGGAAACCGCGTCGAAAGCCGCCTCTAAGGCGCCGTCAAGAAAAGGCCGGTCAGTTACGTCAGCCCCGGCGATGGCTATGCGCCCTACGCCGCGCGCAAGCGCTTTCTTTTCTTCGATAGAAGCGAGCGATTTGTCTCTATCATCAAGCGAGGTGGTGTAGCAGGGGTAACCATTCGGCCAAAGCTCAACCTGGCATGCGTGAATGTCGTTTTGCGCATCAAATCCAGAAGGTCCAAGCGCGCATTCCAGTAACCGAATTAGTTCATCGCGCAGCTTTTCCGCCTGATGCGGCTGATTAAGAAATTCGCGACCCATGGCAGCGGCCACTGAAAGCCTGTCATGAAGGAAAGTCGTTGCACCTATTGCCGTTATTGTGTTTGGTTGGTCTGGCGAGTCCGGCGGAGAATAAGCGCCGATTTTGACAGGAAAACCAAGTTCTGCACGTTGCCATGATGGGTGGCCGGGCCAACTCAGGCTAGAGATGCCAAGTTGTTCCCATGGACGCCAATTTGACACTGCGACCGTGGCAGTGATTATTGGCAACCGACCCATTGCCGACGAGGTCGTCTTTTGCTCTTTGTTTAGTGCTGGAATAATTGCTTCGCACTCGGTCGCCCAGGTCGCGACTATGACAGCTGAACCGCTGTATTTGGCACAACGACCATCTGACGTTGTTGTTTCAACGACTACTTTGTCTTCACCTGTCGACTCGATGGTCTTTACCGTTTCATTGACATGGAAGCGACGTGTAGCCGCCGGATTGCGCAACTTTTCGAAGTCAATAGTCTCGCCTAAGCGGGTGGCTACAGTGTCGCCCTGGAAAATGTCGGGGCGTAGCCAGGCTAAAAATGCTCTCGCTATTGTGGCGTTACCGTCAGGGAATCGATAGGTTGTCCGTGAAGAACTGTTGAAAAACTTTGCGCCAGCTTGGGTTAAGCCTGGCCATGGACCAGGCAAGTCTGGTGCTAGCGCTCCTATTGGCGGATATCCAACAAGCGCTGCATCAAGCGCCGGGTGAAGGCTAAAAGGCAAGCCTGAGCTGGGCGAAGTCCAATAGGCAAAGAAACGTTTAACTTCCGGGTGGCATTTGCCAAAGTCCGTCAGAACTTCTGTGCACGACCGTGCTTGAAGTGCCTGAAGCTTTTCCGTTTCGTCAAGCCCTTCGAACCAGGGAACTTCACCCTTGAATATCTTAGAGAGCTGGCTCTTGGCTTCATTGCAGAGCGGGGCGTCCGAAAGCTCAATGCCTTCTTTGTAACGCCAAAAAGCCATACCATCATATTCCCATTGGTCCGCAGAAAAGCAAAACGCATGGTTTTTTGCCCCGCGGCTACGATAGTGCGAAAAATCAATGTTCTTCATCAAGTCGTCAATGTCTATTCCGATCGTCGTCATTGTTGACCTGACTGTGGAAGAAAAAGACTCCGGAAAGGTAAGTTCTTGCGCACCGCCAGGTGCCGCCATGGAATATCCATTGACCTTGAAATTATGATCGACAGACGATCCGCCAATTCTGGAGCTTGCTTCAATTATTAAAATTTTCGCGGAGGCATCAACCCGGGAACACCAATAGAATGCAGCTGCCAGACCTGAAAGACCCCCACCAACAACGATTAGATCAAAGTCAGAATTGGGCATCATCGAAATTCACCTTTTTGTTTTCTGGTTGTAAGCCACATCTTGCTGGAAAGATGTTTCATTGCAACGGCCAAGCACGACGGCTCCATAGAAGCCAGCGAAAGCTGCAGATGCTTTCACAGCAACGTTAATGTCAGTCGTTCGCCAATCGCAGTTCTTTGTGACTAACAGGTCTGTTTGAGAAGTCTCTGGCGGAACGTTGTGTGGTATTTGCTGAGCCTCGATTATCTTTGCGAGGATTGCGGCCTCCAGAATAGAAGCGCCTCCCAGATTGTGGCCGAAGAAAGGCTTTAGAGGCAGGCAATATGGCTCGTTTACGCTCTTTGCCCAAACGTCTTTTAAACATCGCTGCTCGTACTGATTAGTCGAGCGAATGCCCGTGTAATGTGGCACAACAACATTGACCTGGTCTGGCTCAACGTAAGCATCACTGAGCGCTCTTCGAATTGCACGTGCCTGATTGGCCTTCTGGGGGTGGGGGGCGCTCACACGCCATCCGTCTTGTGTGAATCCAGCCCCAAGGTATTCGGCATAAATTCTAGCGCCACGGGCGATAGCATGATCGCGGTCCTCGAACACTAGTGCCGCACCACCATCACCGAAAACGGTCCCTCCGGCTTGCGAAAAGCAAGCCGACAGTTTGCCGCTGAGCTCGTAAAGACCTCGCTTCGCAAACCACTCAAATTTCCCGGAGCTTAGCGGATCATCGCAACCTGTCGCTATCGCGATAGAGGCTCTGTTATTGCGAATCTGCGAGGCAGCGCAGTCCATCGCGTTTAGACCTGAAGTGCACGCTGAATTAATATGGAAGCACTCACCGCCCAGTCCAAACATTCGAGCTATCCTATACGGAACAAGGAATGAATTTAGTTCAAAGACCTGATCTGAAAGAGACGCACTTTCTACTTCAGAAATACCCTGGTATAGCTTCCGAGAGAGCTGCTCAACGCCAGGGTGCTCATCAGCAACAACAACGCCGACTTCATCAAGATCGACACCAGCAGACCGTACGTTGGCATCATCAAGCGCAAGACCAACAGATGCTATAAGGTGCTTCAGGTCGCGCGAGTAATCGAGACTCTCTTTTTCGAGCTGAACTCTTGGAAGTACAGTGTCAAACATTTCGCTAATTGAGTATTCAGGTGCCACGAAAGCTTGAAACTGCGTTATCGTTCCAGATGGGCCGGGAACCTTGACTGGTGTTGCTATCGGTCGCTTGTTGCGGATGCGCTGCCAGGTCTCCTCGATTCCAATTCCAGCTGCGGAGACGATGCCTATGCCGGTAATGACTGGACGCGATTGGGGTTTTTTCATGCTGACAGGCCCCCATCGACTGTAAACGTCTGGCCGGTTATATAACTTGCTTGTTCAGTCGTCAGGAAAGCGACAAGCGATGCGACTTCATTGGGCTGCCCAAAACGTCGAAACGGAATATTGGCGAGGAAATTTCGGGTTGCTGCAGGAGGCAGGTCTGCTGTCATTTCGGATTCAATTAATCCGGGTGCAACCGCATTAATGGAAACGCCAAACTGACCAACTTCTCGAGAGACCGAACGAACGAACGCTTCCATACCAGCTTTGCTGGCCCCATAATTGCTCTGTCCTGCCAAACCGTTACTCCCTGCGACAGAGGAAATGAAGACGATGCAACCTCTCTTTGCTTGTGTCATCGACTTCAAAGCCAGACGTGCAAAGTCCGCTGCCCCCCTCAAGTTTGTGTTCAGGACCACGTCCCAATCCTCTGTGGTTTGAAAGACTTGTGGCTTGTCCCTGCGGATCCCCGCGCAATAAATCAAGTTGTCGGGTTCCCCCAACTCGGCAACAAGTTTGTTGTACGCCTCTGCTATGCTTTGACGATTGCTGGTGTCGCATTGAACCGCACAGTGCAGACTCTTCTCTGGATCAATGTTTGCGATGAAGGTGAGCAGCTCTTCTTTTCGTAAGAGGTAGGTTCCACCCACCCGTTGCCCCTGTGCTGAAAGTTCAGCAAAAACTGCCTGACCAATCGCTCCGCTGGCACCGATCACAAAGCTCACGCGATGCTGCTTGTCTTCATCCTTTGAACTGCCCTTCATGAAATGTGCTCCTCGGTTCTGAGCGCATTTTTCTTGAATTTACTGGCCCAGCTTATTACGCTTTCTGTGCTGCCAATCGACGTATCCAGGTGCAATTGTTCGGCTGGTCCGATATAATGCCTTCCAAGGAATTCGGGCCTTGTTGCCAACACTGTGATCGAAGCGACCGTACCATCAGAATCACCGTGCGACTCATATACGCCGCAATAAACTAAGTCAGCGCAGCCTGCCTCGATCAACGCAAGCGACTGCTGAAACGCAGAACTATAGCTGAGCGCTCCCGACGAGATCACGATGTTGGGACCACGGCAATCGGCGGCAATCGCTGCAGCTCCAACAGCCGCATTGTGAACCGTCCATGGAAACAATCCCGGGTTAACGATCGCGTCACCTTTTTCTACTGACTCGGTTAAGAACCGTTCAATGTCTGCGCTGGCACCTGTTTCGGAACCAAGAACTATTCCACGTCTTTGAGGATCTGGAAGTTCAGCCGTCTCGGCATCTTCAAGCCAACGCTCTATAGCCGCTACGACAACTGCTGCGCGTTTAGACCGAAAACGCTGGACGAGAACCTGCAACCTGTCTTGATCGAGTTCGGGCAAGCTTCCACCGCTCCAATGATTAATTGGATAGTCAAATGCAATACTGGCTGTAGCGCAGTAAATTTTCGGTTGTTCGGATTTGGACCTAATGACACGAGGAACGCTACGCTGTTGAGGGCGCCCAAGCGCTATGCTTGTGTTGTTGCCAAAAAACGCAAATGCATTGTTGAGAACCAGATCTATTTTGCAACTGGTTTCAGTACCTGACACGAGATTCAAGTTGAGCGTTGACTGGCCTTCTAAACCCAGTTGAGGAATTAGTTTCTGATTTTTAATGCCCAAAACACACGCGACCAGCTCAATTGCACTGGCCGCGCCAAGCGAATGTCCAATTGAGCCTTTTATCGAACTTAAGGCTGGGCATTTTGAACCAAAGAAGTTTGTGTAGCCCTTTGCTTCAGCGGCGTCATTCTGTAGTGTCCCGGTTCCATGTGCACACACGTAGTCGACTTGTGTGGGCGACAGGCTTCCCAGTGCGGACTGCATGGCTCGCACCATGCCTTCGCCTTCTGAATCAGGTGTGGTCGGGTGTTTGGCATCGCAGGACATGCCATAGCCCAGGATTTCAGCAAGCGGGTTAACACCTCGGGCTGCAGCATGTTCGGCCGACTCGATAACAACAAAAGCAGCACCTTCGCCCAAAAGCATTCCATCGCGATCTTCGGAAAAAGGTCGACATTTTTGCGCAGCCATGCCACGCATTCGGGCGAAGCCAACGAATGCCATCTGCGAAAGTACTTCAGCGCCTCCAGCGACAATTATTTCGGCTTCACCGGACTCGACAAGTTGGCAAGCCCGAATTATCGCGAGATTTCCGGCGGAGCAAGCAGTTAGAAACATCTGAACAGGCAGGTTGTCTCGAGAAAGTGAAAGAGCTCGTCGCAAACTTTGATCAACTTTAAGCTTCATCGGAATGTCGATACCGTTAGATTTGCAGGCGCGAATTTCCACTTCGTGAGTTGCAATATCGCCAACAGTTGTCCCAACCAAAACCTGATCCACATCCGATGCATTACAGTTTGCCTGAGCCATTGCCTCGTTTTGAGCTGCCACCGCGAACGCACAAATACGGGATTCAGACAATAGTTCTCCGTCGATTGTTTCATAGCCGGGAACCCAGGGTCCGATTTCGCTAGCAATGCGATTTGGTATTCCAGTTGGCGAGAACAGCGAAATTTCTCGGAATCGATCTTCAGGCGATTGTATTCCTTTCCAGAAATGCTCAGCACCAATTCCTGCACTTGAAACAACGCCAACGCCTGTAATTACCGGTGTTCTATTAATCATGCCTGGTTGCCTCAGAGATTTCTTTCACTACGCGTTCTGCATAATCGATGATCTCAATAACGGTATCGAGCACCGGAATGTTTTTTTCGGGAAACATGAAACCGAAATGAGCCTCTACTTTGGCGACAAGCTCAATACTCCCAAGTGAGTCCAATCCAATAGCGGACAACGAGGTATCTGGTGTGACGTCTTCGGGATCGACCCAAGCCAGCATCGCCGCAAGCTCGCACAGGTCTTTCTCCAATTTTTCTCTGGTATTGTTTGTCATAGACTAAATACTCTCACTTTGGATTTAACTTAATTTGCGGAGACTCTCCGTAATGCGCCGAAGTTCGCCAATTACGCGAAGCTGTTCGTCAATTTGAAGCGACGGGTACATAGGCAGAGAAAATATTTCATTTGACGATCTCTCGGTGATTGGAAGATCTCCGACTTTCATGCCGAGATAACCAAATCCTGACATCAGATGAATAGGCCAGCGATAGGAAACATTAAGGCAAATACCGACCTGCTCAAGTTCGTTAAGAATCACATCTCGTTCGGGATGTCTCACAACGTAGAGATAGTATGCGTGCTCATTTCCAGGTGAAATTGTCGGAATTCCAATTTCAGTGTCTGCCAACCATTCGTCATAACGTGCTGCAATCGCTCGCCTTGCGCTGAGATAGTCTGGCAGTTTCCTTAACTTATAGCGTAGTATTTCGGCTTGAACTTCATCCAGACGACTGTTGAAACCTGGTGTGTTTTCAACAAAATACCGGTCCTTCATACCATAGTAGCGTAATTGACGAATGCGTTCCGCGATCGCAGCGTTATTGGTGATAACAGCCCCGCCGTCACCATAAGCTCCAAGGATTTTCGTCGGATAAAACGAGAAAGCTGCAGCGTCCCCGAAGGTGCCGACAATTTTCCCATTGTAGGTGGCACCGTGTGCCTGTGCACAGTCCTCAACGACAGCAAGTCCGTATTTTTGCGCTATTTTGCAAATTGAATCCATATCTGCGGCCTGCCCATAAAGATGGACAACCACGATGCAAGTTGTTTTTGGTGTAATGGCTTCCTCAATCTTAGATACATCAACGAGAAAGCTGCCATTTCCCTCTATATCAACGAGTACGGGTTGAGCGCCAATTGAATTGATAGCAACAACTGTTGGAGCTGCAGTATTAGCTACTGTGATGACTTCATCCCCAGCACAAATACCGACAGCTCTTAGAGAGAGTATTAAAGCATTCGTGCCGTTATCGACGCCAATGCAATGACGAGAGCCATGATACGAAGCGAATTCATCCTCGAATCCGGCTACGCTTCTGCCCAAGATCAGTTGGCCCGAGCTAAAAACCCGGTCAACCGCCGCAAGTATTTCCGCTCGATCATTTTCGTATTCTCTTTTGTAGCTCCAAACGCCAACTTCAATGTTTTGACACACATTCTCCCCCCCTAAGAATTCATTTCGCTAATCAAGACTGCTCTACATTTCCTGGACGAACATCACGGTGTTTCCTGCTGGATCGCTGACTTGCGCAAGCTTTATGAATCCCAGGTCCTGTGTTTCGCTCGCGGTAACACCAGCGTCTTGACAAACGGCCCTCTGTGCTTCGATATTGTGGACCCCGCAAACTACAAATGATTTACCTGCAAGGCTTGGATCAGGAGCAAGCGAAACTTGAATCCAGGCATTTTCTGCCAGCTGCCATTCGGCGATTCCCTCATCAGGTGTAACATCCGGCTTGCGCCCAAGCCATTTGGCGTACCATTCAACGGCTTCGTCGAAATCATTCACGTGAAGAACGGAAAAAAGACTCGTAAAGTTGTTATTCGGCATTTCCTTACTCTCCTAATTAAATTGAAAAGCCCGTTTTTTAGCTTGCTTGCAGTCTCAAACTCCCTTGTTAGTTCAAAATTTTAAGCACAAAAAAAATTTAATTTCAATTCCAATTTTTAAATTAAATTTAACAGTAGAAAAAAAAATTGGATGGCGCCTCTAACTTTGTTAAATTCAGTGTATAAATCTAACTTGTACTCTTTATATAGAAGTATATTTCTACCCAGTTATTTATTAATCAGAGTTAACTGGCAAGACAGTATCCGGTTCACTCGTTATGCGATCCGGATGCTACCCGGCATCAGCACTTTGACCATCACCATCGCTTCACCGACCTGTGCGCCATAGTCTCTCAGGCTCAGATAGTTGCACAGCAAGGCACTGATATATAAAAAATTATTAAAACTTCAGAAAAACCAGATGGTGCTGCCAGAAGGAATAGCTCAGGTGTCCGGAAAAAGCGTAAAAAGCTGACTTTTGACGTTCCCCTGGCTTTGAATTAGGCGCTTTGCCATCGACGAATATTTCCTCAGCTTTCTCACCTATTTCTAACGATATTTTATCCTAACTTCATCGACTCCTGGCTTCTGAATGTTCCGTTTTATGTTAATACCCCTTCTTTTCGTAATAAATTTGAAGAATACAAATATTCACCATGGCATGACCGCGCCATTTTCCGTCTCAGCTATGCCATAAAATTGACACTTTGCTATCGACAAATATTCCTTCGAAGTTTTCAGCTATTTCTAACGATATTTAATCCTCATTTCATCAACTCCTGGTTCTGAGTGTTCCGTTTTATGTTAATACCCCTTCTTTCCATAACAAATTCGAATAATATAAATATTCACCCTGGCATGACCACGCCATTTCCCATCTCAGTTATGCCAGAAGATTGGCTGTCTCGGCACCTAGACATGGCGCGATTCGTAGCACTAATATTAAAACGCTGCTAAATCAGCTTTGTTGAATAAATCGAACTTTATAGATGATTGGCAGATCTGATCGCTATATTCGTTTCAACATCAGGTCACCATGGCAAAGCAAAAGTTTAAAATCACTAACTGGCCCGCATACAAAAAAGCGCCAAGGCAACACGACTCCCTGACCTTATGGCTTGATGAGTCGGCCATCGCTGCATGGACTGACAGCTCACAGACTGAGGAACGTGGCTGGCCGCTTCACCGGTATGGCAATCACGACAGTACTAATTGATAAAATGTGTTTTTGATCAGCAGGCGGATCGCATAACGGGTGAACCGGATACTGTCTTGCCAGTTAACTCTGCTTTATTCAACAAATCGACTAAATCCACAAAAAACCCAACAAAGTGAAAGAAAAACTTATGATAAAACTTGCAGATATGATGTTAGAGGAGGCAGGTCCTGCACTCCCAAATGAAATCGCAACTCCCTGGAAGGCTCTCCGTAACCGCGCAAGCGAAATCTTGCTGAGAATGGAGCCGCGACACACATTCCCAGATGGTTCGCGCGGCTACAAAGCTACGTCGCAGACAACTATTGAAGTGGTTGTCGGAACAAAGCATGACGATCCTAATGCCCTGCGCGAGCGGTTCGAATTCCCTGAAGCTGAGTTCGAGATCCTTGTTCATGATCCGGTCTTTAGCATGAACGGTACCATTCGGCTAGACCTGGAAATTAAGAACTACCGAACTGAGACGATCAGCAAAGTCCTTTTCCCCGGCCAAACTGTCGCTCTCGGTGTGGGTACTTCTTTTAATGCCGATCTCAAGCCTTCGATTGGTCGTTTGGAAATTCCTCTTGGAATAGAGTTCGGGCCAGAGTCTGTTCGAAGCCAGCAATTCATTCATTTGGCTGTTGAAACACCGATGGGGATTCTGCACAACCCGGATGCAGCTCACATGCGAGCAACCGTAAACCAGGTTCCTCCAGTTGGTTCTGTTTATAGCCAGAGCGGGCTTGTACCAATGGCGAATGCGCAAGGCGAAATCGTTGCTATTAAAACGCTGACTGAGACGAAAATCGTCAAGCTGTTGCCTTTGACGAAGTGAGCCTCCACTAATCGCTTTGCAGCCTGGTTGAGCCTCTACCTGCGAAATGGGCTGCAAAGCTAATTGAAAAATTTCAGCAAAGAAGACTGTTAAAACACTTATGCACAGCTTACTAAATACAAACTGCTCCAATCGTCAACCAAATTGCAGAATTTGCGGTCTTCGTCTCCATCAATTTATTGATCTAGGTAAGCATCCCCGGGCTGATTCATATCGCCGTCCTGACGACCAATCGCCTGAGTTAATGTTTGAGTTGAAAGTCGGCGTGTGTGAATCGTGTCAACTGGTGCAACTCATTGACGAAGTGCCCCCCGAAATGATGTTTAATTCGGACTACCCATTTCGAACTTCTTCGTCCCAACGGATGCAGCAGCATTTCCGTGAAATGGCTCTTGAAATACTCGACTTCGAAAGGCACGCTGACTCAGTGCCATTTATTGTAGAGTTTGGCTGTAATGATGGCACCTTTCTTGAACCATTTGCCAAGTTGGGTTTTATGCATCTCGGCATTGATCCAGCTTCCAATCTCGTTGCGGAAGCCGTGGATCGTGGAGTTAATGCCAAGACCGGTTGGTTCAACACTGATACTGCTGCCGAAATATTGGAATCGGTCAGGCCGGCTACTGTAATTTATGCAGCGAACACACTTTGCCACATTTCTGATCTCACATCAGTCTTCAAAGGGGTTGATTTGCTTCTTACTGAAGATGGCCGCTTTATTTTCGAGGATCCTTACCTGGGCGATATCGTTACGAATTGTGCCTTTGATCAGATCTATGACGAGCATATCTACTATTTCAGTGCAACTAGTATAGATTTGATTGCCCGAAAGTTTGGCATGAAACTGATCGACGTTGAACACTTGGAAACCCATGGGGGACAACTTCGGTATACAGTCGGACGTCAACACCAAACACAGTCACGCTCGGTTGTGGACTTTATAGAAAATGAACGTAAGGCTGGCCTTCATTCTGTTCAGCGTTTGGAGGAATTTGCGGAAACCGTTGAGGTTCGCCGATCCGAATTGCCGAAAATTCTGCGTGAATTGGCTTCTGCTGGTAAGACTGTTGCCGGATACGCAGCAACCGCAAAAAGCTCAACTGTTTTAAACTACTGTGGGATCGATCGCAACCTCCTCCCGGTCATATACGACACGACTCCCGAGAAACAAGGGAAATTAACTCCCGGAACAGGCATACCAATTGAGCCGTTTCCTCAAAGTATTGGGGATTATCCCGACATTTACCTGCTCTTCGCCTGGAATCACGAGGAAGAGATCATTGCTCGAGAATCCGCTTTCCGTGCACAGGGTGGATCATGGCTTAAATTTGTGCCCAACGTCACGTTCTCGTTCGGCCCTGGTTAATGAATTCACGACCTCATCATCACTTTGCTCGGGTTTCCAGGGCTGACGCATTTTTCGAATTGCAGAGTTGGCGGCTGGCAGCCAGAGAATGGTCTTCTGCAACGGCAACGCGGATCCCTCTTTCCGAAGTCAGGCAGTGGGAAACGTCAGAGTTAAGCCCTGCCTATAGTCACTCGAGCGGAAAGTTCTTCTCGGTGGTTGGTGTCACGCACGGTTTTTACGGTGAGGAACGCTCTACCGCCAGCGCAATGATCGATCAGCCGGAGGTCGGACTTCTTGGCCTTGCAGTTGCGAGATCTAGCCTGGGTTTGTTTGCCCTGGTCCAGGCCAAAGCAGAACCGGGAACTATCCACGGCTGTCAGATTTCACCTACCGTACAGGCAACACGAAGCAACCAGGTCCGAGCTCACGGTGGTAAGCCAGTTCTCTTTCTTGAACTTTTTCGAGCTCCGTGCGTGGTATTGCTCGACACTGTTCAATCCGAGCACGGCAGCGTCTTTTGGCAAAAACGCAATCAATCGATGATAGTCGAAGTGCCTTACTTTGAGCCACCTGTTGGGTTTCGTTGGGTGGAAATCAATGATCTTATTAGGCACCTATCGGTAAGCAATTTGATCCACTCAGATCTGCGAACAATTCTTGCTTTAGGTCCGTTCTGGAAAAGCCTAAATACATCATCTCTGGCCGCCGAAGCTGATCGAATTCAAGAATGGCTCGGACATCATCGTTCCAGAATCGCGTTTTCGGCAACTCGCGTTCCTCTGTGTGATCTGATGGGCTGGTGCCGGCAGCAAGACAAGCTCCATCGCATTGATGGTTCCGGGCACGAGGTTATCGGTGTTCGCGTAGACGCGGTCGGCAGAGAAGTCGATTTCTGGGATCAACTCATGGTGAAACCCAAAGCGGTTGGACTTGTTGTCCTGGCAGTGCGTGAACGCGAAGGCGCACTTCAGGCTTTGTTCAGAACTTGTGTTGAGCCGGGCATTCTGGATTTTGTGGAAATTGGCCCAACGGTCCAAATTTCTGGCGGAGATAAGCCTTCAGACAAACTGCAGAATCAGCTGGTGTGTGCACTGGCCTCCAACACCGGAAAAATGCGCAATGCGCAGATTCTTTATGATAATTTTCACTCTGATGAAGGCGGGCGCTTTTTTCAAAGTTCAGTCCGTTACGTCTTAGTTAACTGTGACATTTCACCTCTCAGTGATGAGTACCGTTGGTGTGACGTCAAAACGCTGATTTCAATCGCGCAGTTAGGAAATCTTCTAAATATTCAAGCCAGAGATGCATTAGCTTTTCTGTTATTTCTGTCTCAAGTTTGATGCTATATCGGTTTGAATTCCTTTAATTAACTATATATTTTTCGGTTAATAATACTTTATCAATGAGAGTTTACGGATGAAAAAAAAGTCTATTATTTCTGTATTAAGTAGTGTTGTAGCATTTTCTGCTCAGGCGAACGATGTATCAGGGTTTTATCTCCAAGGTAAGTTAGGGACCAGTATCCAGCAACAGTCTAATCGGCATGTTTCTACTGATCTTGTTGATTATGATAATAAGGAACCTAGTTTTTCACTCAGGCAAAACTTAGGCACTAAAACAAAAGCAGTTCTCGCAGGTGGTGTTGCTACGGGGTTTGATTTCAATCCACAATTTAATGTACCACTTCGCCTGGAAGTAGAATTTATTGCTCGTGCTAACGGTAGTTCGAACAGTGATTCACGTCCAGCCTCATCTCGGCAACATTTTGATTTTGTGGATGGTACATATGCCCTATCCAACGGTAAAGCTGGTGTTAGTACCCAGACCTGGATGGTAAACAGTTACTATGATATTGATACTGCTACTCCATGGCGTCCTTACCTTTCATTAGGCGTGGGTTTGGCACATAACCGTCTTCAGTCAGGTGGGCGCTTTACTGCGCATGATAGTATTACTGAGGAAACCTGGTTTGATGAGTGGCTACCTCTTTCGAAGAGCAAAGCGCGCTTTGCCTGGTCAATCGGCGCTGGTGTGGCTTATGATTTTGATAAAAATTGGTCTGTAGATTTAGCGTATCGTTTCCTGGATGCAGGTAGTGTGTCTGGAACAATGACTTTGTACGATCCTGTTGATAATGAAGCTATTCACGCAACAGGCAGTGCTAAAGCCCGATACCACGATATTCTGGCAGGTCTTCGCTACACTTTCTAAGATTGATGTGATGGGCCCTCTCTCCTCCGTAGCCGGTGGGATACTTTTACTGACTACATCAATCTGGGAGTAACATCACATGAATAAGGACAGAGTTGTTGGTATCAATATCGCCAAATCTGTTTTCCTGGTATGTGCAAATCAGCCCCAGAATTACTTGAGAGGTTGCCAGATGCCGAGCATGTCATTGATCGGGATTATGGCAGTGAGAAAATCCGTGAGCAGATTCGGCAGAAATGGGGGATAACGGCCATCCCCCGCAAACGGAACTCAACGATTGGAAATGGCGATATTGACGGGTGTTTGGGCTTTGTTGAATAAATCGAACTCTTACCCCGCAGGATCAGATCACTCTCCTTCTGACTAAACAGCAATCCTTGCGGTCACCCGTAATCGCTCGTTAAGCCCCGCCATCTGAGAGTGTGCCAAGCTACTATCTATGGTTAGGGATCTCAAAAATGGTCAATTCAATCGTAAGCGAACGGTGAACTCATATTGTTAGCGACATTGCGCTATTGCATGCTGACCTCAGCAATACAACCCATCTTGTAAGCATCCCCGCAAAACGAACCATTCACTTTTAGAGATCTTCCGACATACTGATTATGTCCCCTGAGGAGATCGCCATGCGTAAAGCCCGCTTCAACGAACACCAGATCATCGCCGTTCTGAAGTCCGTCGAAGCCGGACGTACCGTCAGGGATGTCTGACGCGAAGCCGGTATTTCCGAAGCCAGCTACTACAACTGGAAAGCAAAATATGGCGAAATGGAGGCCTCTGATATCAAAAAGATGAAAGATCCGGAGGCGGAAAATCGCCGCCTGAAACAGATGTCTGCCGATCTGAGTCCTGAGAATCGGGCATTAAAAGACATTATTGAAAAAAGCTTTAATACCAGCGATAAAACGTGGGCCTGTCAGCTATCTGACGGCGTAATTTACGATGAGCATACGTCAGGCATGCAGGACGTTATCGCTGAGCAGGACAGTATTTCGTTATCAGCCGGATACGCGACGTGATGAGCCGGTGATTATGGCACTGACCGTGGCGGCTGAACGCTATCCGCGATATGGATTTAAAAAGCTTTTTCAGGTACTTCGCAGACAGGGCAATATCCGGAACCATAAAAGAGTTCACCGGATTGACTGCCTGCTGAAACTGAACTTTCGTCGTAAGGGAAAGCAACGTGTGCCGGTGCGCAATCCGGCTCCGCTGGCGACGCCGGAAGCACTTAACCAGAGCTGGCCGATAGATTTTATGCATGATGCGCTGGTCTGCGGCAGATGCTTTCGGACCTTCAAATGTGGTGGATGACTTTAACCGCGAAACTCCCGCAATAGAAATCGATCTGAATATCCCGGCATAGCGGGTGGTCAGAGTCCTGGACAGGATCGTGGCAAACCGTGGTTATCCGCTGAAACTGCGGATGGACAATGGCCCGGAGCTAATCTCGCTGACTCTGGCGCAGTGGGCTGAAGAGCATGGTGTGATGCTGGAATTTATCAAACCAGGAAAACCAGCGCAGAATGCCTTCATCGAACGTTTTAACCGGACGTACCGGACAGAAATACTCAATTTTTATCTGTTCAGAACCCTGAATGAAGCAAGGAAAATCACAGAAAACTGGCTGACGGAATACAACAGCGAACGGCCTCATGAACCCCTGAATAGCCTGACGCCGGAAGAATACCGACTGATGGCAGAGAAACCGGAAGTCTCAAAATGTGTGTGGAACTAAAACAGGTGTGCTTACACCCTGTTATTTAATGGCACCAGCCAGGGAGGATCGCTATTCTCGATAGCGCCATCATCCCTGGCTGTAAAAGCCCGCACCGGTGGCAAAATCCGCCCGTCAGAAAGGCCCGTGCGAACGGGTTTGTCCTGTTAATTATTCTGTGAGTGAAATAGTTTTTTAGGTTACTATTAGTCTATGAGATATTTCTTACTCTTGTTCTGCCTGCTATGAAATCCCCCCATACCGGACTGAATCCGGCGCTGGTTGCGCTAATGTCTGTCGCTACCGGTTTGTCCGTTGCCTGTAATTATTATGTTCAACCACTGCTGGCAACCATTGCCCAGGCGTTCGATCTCTCTTTCCATCAGGCCGGTTTTATCGTCACCACCGCTCAGCTTGGCTACGCCGCCGGGTTGTTGTTGCTGGTGCCGCTGGGCGATATGCTGGAGCGCCGTGGTTTAATTGTCACCATGAGTCTGCTGGCGGCAGGCGGGATGGTAATTACCGCGCTCTCCCCCACGCTGCCGCTGATGCTGCTGGGTACCGTACTCACCGGGTTGTTTTCCGTGGTGGCGCAAATCCTCGTTCCTCTGGCCGCTACGCTGGCCGCACCGGAAAAACGGGGACGGGTTGTCGGCACGGTGATGAGCGGGCTGCTGCTGGGGATACTGCTGGCGCGAACCGTTGCTGGCGGGCTCGCACAACTGGGCGGCTGGCGTACCGTATACTGGGTCGCCAGCGTGCTGATGGTCTGTATGTCTCTGGCTCTGTGGTGCTATCTGCCGCGCTATAAGCAATCGGTTTCGCTGAACTACGGTCAGCTGCTGGGTTCAATTTTCTCACTGTTTGCTCAGCACCCCATTCTGCGCACCCGGGCACTTACCGGCTGTCTGATTTTTGCCAACTTCAGCGTGCTCTGGACGTCAATGGCATTCCTGCTCTCTTCACCCGAGTGGGGCTATTCCGAGGGCGAAATCGGCCTGCTGGGGCTGGTCGGTGCGGCAGGTGCGTTGGCTGCACGCCAGGCCGGCGCATTAGCGGATAAAGGCAAAGCCCGGCTGACCACCAGCGTGGGGCTGATACTCCTGCTGCTGTCGTGGGGGATCACAGCAGTTGGCGCTCACTCACTTATTGCACTGATAATCGGCATTTTGCTGCTCGATCTGGCGGTGCAGGGCGTGCATATCACTAACCAGAGCGTGATCTATCGCCATATGCCGGAAGCGCGTAACCGCCTGACCTCGGGTTATATGACCTGCTATTTTATCGGCGGCGCCGCAGGCTCTCTGCTTTCCGCCTCGGCCTATCAGATGGCGGGCTGGTATGGCGTTTGCGTAAGCGGTGTTCTGTTAACCGTCGTTAATCTATTCAACTGGTGGCGAAACTCTAAGCATGAGTCAGCTTCAGGCTGATTTTTTGAGCCAAAAATGAAGTTTTTTCAGGTATGACGGCCTGTTAACAGATTTCACACTCTGGTAATGTTAAGCGCAATTTATTCAAGCTGGTTATTTTTTCACATGCAATTATTCAGCACCACAAGCGATACGGGTTATGACAGCTGAACATAATTATCTTTCGGAAAGTGCAGATCTGCCTCCTTCCAGCTGGCGCGAAGGTGTTATCGACAGCCTGCCAATTGTTATTGGCTACGTGCCGGTTGCCTTTGCGTTTGGCCTGAATGCGACAAAGCTGGGCTTTACGCCGTTAGAGGCCATCTTCTTTTCCTGCATTATCTATGCAGGAGCCAGCCAGTTTGTGATAACCGCACTGCTCAGCGCCGGAGCTTCCCTGTGGATCGCGGCACTGACCGTAATGGCGATGGATGTGCGGCACGTTCTTTACGGCCCTTCTCTGCGTCAGCGCATCACTCAGAAGCTGAATCCGCGTAAAACGCCTTTTTGGGCATTTGGCCTGACCGATGAAGTGTTCGCTGCAGCGACTGCAAAACTCTACCGCGATAAGCGGGGCTGGAGCGAAAACTGGATGCTGGGTATTGCCTTCTGCTCCTGGCTGTCGTGGGTTGCCGGCACCGTCGCGGGGGCATGGTCCGGTAATGGCTTTTTGGATGATTACCCCGCCGTTGAAGGCGCACTGACCTTTATGCTGCCCGCGCTGTTCCTGAGCTTTTTGCTGGCTTCGTTCCAGCGCCGACAGAGCTTTACCGTTATCGCCGCGCTGGCGGGAGCGCTGGCCGGCATGATGCTGTTCTCTATTCCGGTTGCCATACTCAGCGGCATTGTTGCCGGCTGCCTTGCTGGCCTGCTACCGCCGCCGGGCGGCAGGGAGCGCCAGTGAGCTCACAAATTCTTATACTCAGTGTACTGGTAGGCCTGGTGAACTTCCTGTTTCGCTATTTACCACTGCGCCTGCACGGCAGAAACAGGACCACCAGCATCCAACGTGGCGTGACCGGCCTGCTGTTAGACAGTATCGGCATCGCCTCTATCTGCGCCCTGCTGATTGTCTCCAGCCTGCCTGATATTTTGCGGCATCCTGACCGATTGATACCCACGCTGCTCGGCTTCGCCGTGCTGTGTATGACGTTCTATTTTTCGCGCAGCATTGTTTTATCAACGCTGTTCAGCGCCCTGGGTTATGGAGTGACCTGGAAATTACTGATGATGAGTTCGGCTTTGTGAACAGCCACTAACCGGGAAAGCGATCTTTCTCAAATGCCATCATCGTTACGACACCAGTTTCAATTAATGAGGTCCCTTTATAATGGAAAGTTCGTTTTCTCCCATTGAACAGATGCTTAATTTTCGAGCGAATCGTCAGAAAGATTTCCCGTTGCAGGAGATCATGCTGACCCGTTTGTGTATGCATATGCAGAGCAAGCTACTGGAAAACCGCAACAAAATGCTGAAGGCTCAGGGAATTAACGAGACGCTGTTTATGGCATTGATCACGCTGGATGCGCAGGAAGATCACAGCATTCAACCTTCTGAGCTGAGTTCAGCTCTCGGATCTTCCCGCACTAACGCCACCCGTATTGCCGACGAACTGGAAAAACGCGGATGGATTGAGCGCCGCGAGAGCGATAACGATCGCCGCTGCCTTCACCTGCATCTGACGCCTAAAGGTAATGATTTCCTGCGCCAGCTGTTGCCACCTCAGCATCAGAGCCTGCAGCTTCTGTGGTCATCGCTAAATGATTCCGAAAAATCCCAGCTGGAAGGTATTATCCGTAAGTTATTAAATCGACTTGATAAAATGGATGAAGAACAGGTTATCGCCTCACTTTCTCGTTAATTGAACAACTAATAGCATATTGTGCGACACACCCGTATCGGGGAATCGTTACTTTAAGCATCCAAAAATAAACTCATGCCAGCGCTAACCCCGCTGGCATTTTAGACTCAGGCTGTTGCTGACAGGATGTCTGGCGAACCTGAATGGCAAGAGAACGTGGAGAAAAACATGAGTGCAAACGCGGTCACGCAGGACCCGCAGCAGCCGAAAAATAAAAAAAAGACGCGCAAAGGCGCGCTGATTTTTCTGGCTGTACTGTTCGTTATCATCGGGGTGGCCTATCTGACTTACTGGTTCCTGGTATTACGTCACTATCAGGAAACGGACGACGCCTATGTTGCCGGTAACCAGACCCAGGTGATGGCGCAAGTCTCAGGTAGCGTCAATAAAGTGTGGTTTGATGACACCGATTATGTGAAAAAAGGCGACGTGCTGATCACACTCGATCGCACCGATGCTGAGCAGGCCTTTGAGAAAGCGCAAACGGCACTCGCGACCAGCGTGCGGCAGACCCACCAGCAAATCATTAACGGTAAACAGTATCAGGCCACCATCGCGCTACAAAAAACCGCGCTGGTGCAGGCTCAGGCGGATTTAAAACGCCGTGAACCGCTGGGCGCCGCCAATCTGATTGGTCGTGAAGACCTTCAGCACGCCCGTGATGCCGTGGCTACTGCTCAGGCCCGGCTCGATGTGGCCATCCAGCAGTACAATGCCAATCAGGCGATGATTCTGGATACCTCGCTGGAAAATCAGCCCGCCGTTAAGCAAAGCGCGGCCGAACTGCGCGATGCCTGGCTGGCCCTGCAGCGTACCACCGTAATCAGCCCGATTAACGGTTATGTTTCACGCCGCAGCGTACAGGTGGGTTCTCAGATCACCAGCTCGACACCGCTGCTGGCCGTGGTGCCTGCCGATAATCTGTGGGTGGACGCTAACTTTAAAGAGACCCAGCTGGAAGGCGTACGTATTGGCCAGTCCGCTACCGTTGTTAGCGATATTTATGGCGATGATGTGGTCTATCACGGCAAGGTCGTCGGCCTGGATATGGGTACCGGCAGCGTGTTCTCACTGCTGCCAGCGCAGAATGCCACCGGCAACTGGATCAAAGTGGTTCAGCGCCTGCCGGTGCGTATCGAACTGGATGCGCAGGAAGTGGCGAAGCATCCGCTGCGTATCGGCCTGTCAACACTGGTGAAAATTGATACCAGCAATCGTGACGGTGCAGTTCTGGCCACCAGCGTGCGCAGTAAACCTGCTTACGAAAGTGATGCGCTGGCGCTGGATCTGGCCCCGGCTAACGCCCTGATTGCCGATATCATCCGCGCGAATGCCAACTAAGCCTGCGGGAGGTTGTGATGGCACAAAAACCGCTTGAGGGCGCGCCACTGGTCCTGATGACCATCGCGCTGTCGCTGGCTACGTTTATGCAGGTTCTGGATTCCACCATTGCAAACGTGGCCATTCCAACGATTGCCGGTAATCTGGGGGCATCAAACTCCCAGGGAACGTGGGTTATTACCTCGTTTGGTGTGGCGAACGCTATTTCGATCCCGATTACCGGCTGGCTGGCGAAGCGCGTCGGCGAAGTGAAACTGTTCCTGTGGTCAACAGTGGCGTTTGCCATCGCCTCGTGGCTGTGTGGCATGTCGGAAAGCCTGAGCATGCTGATCTTCTTCCGCGTGATTCAGGGGATCGTGGCCGGTCCGCTCATTCCGCTGTCGCAGAGCCTGCTGCTCAGTAACTATCCCCCGGCGAAACGCAGTATTGCGCTATCGCTGTGGGCGATGACGGTGATCGTCGCGCCGATCTGCGGCCCAATTCTGGGCGGCTGGATCAGCGATAACTATCACTGGGGCTGGATCTTCTTTATCAACGTGCCGATTGGCGTTGCGGTAGTGATTCTGACGCTGCAAACATTGCGCAATCGTGAGACGCCAACAGTGATCCGGCCGATTGATACTGTCGGTCTGGTGCTGCTGGTTGTCGGCGTCGGCTGTCTGCAGGTAATGCTGGACCGCGGTAAGGAGCTGGACTGGTTTAGTTCCCCGGAGATCATTACGCTAGCGGTGGTCGCCGTGGTCGCGATCGTGGTGCTGCTGGTCTGGGAACTGACCGACGATCATCCGATTGTGGATCTGTCGCTATTTAAATCGCGCAATTTCACCATAGGGTGCCTGTCGATCAGCCTTGCCTATATGCTCTATTTTGGCTCGATCGTCCTGCTGCCGCAGCTGTTGCAGGAGGTGTATGGCTATACCGCAACATGGGCAGGGCTGGCGTCAGCTCCGGTCGGGATCATTCCGGTTATTCTGTCGCCAATTATCGGCCGCTTCGCCCATAAGCTGGATATGCGACGGCTGGTGACCTTCAGCTTTATTGTTTACGCGATCTGTTTTTACTGGCGCGCGTACACCTTCGAGCCGGGAATGGATTTTGCCGCATCGGCGTGGCCGCAGTTTATTCAGGGCTTTGCCGTGGCCTGCTTCTTTATGCCGCTCACCACGATAACCTTATCCGGCCTGCCGCCGGAGAGGCTGGCGGCGGCATCAAGCCTGTCTAACTTTACCCGTACGCTGGCCGGTTCGATTGGTACATCCATCACCACGACTATGTGGACCGATCGTGAATCGCTGCACCATGCCCATCTTACCGAGTCCGTAACGCCCTACAGCGCCAATACTCAGGAGATGTACAGCAAGCTGGAACAGTTAGGGATGAGCCACGATCAGGCATCAGCTTATCTGGCGCAGCAGATCACTAATCAGGGGCTAATTATCTCCGCCAATGAGATTTTCTGGGCTTCTGCCGGGGTGTTCCTGATCCTACTGGTACTGGTGTGGTTTGCCCGTCCTCCGTTCGGTGCCGGAGGCGGCAGCGGCGGCGCGCATTAAAAAAGGCGGCCGGTAAACCGGCCGCCTTCGGCTATATTTCAAGGGCGGATGCGAAATCCGCCTTTTTTATGGTATTACGCCTTGTTCTGACGCCACCATTCAGCGAGCAGAATACCGGTTGCCACGGAAACGTTCAGACTTTCCACGTTGCCCGTTCCACCGATCGATACGCTCAGATCGCCCTGCTGGAAGGTGCTGTCTGATAAACCATCACGCTCCTGACCGAGAACCAGTACCATTTTCGCCGGCAGTTCTGCCTGCGACAGGGAAGTCCCTTTATGGCTGGACGTGGTAACGATGGTGTAGCCTGCGCGGCGGAATGCATCCAGACCCGCGGCAAAGCTCTCGTCGGTGATAGCCTGCACATGCTCAGCGCCGCCTTCTGCGGTTCGCACTGCCGCACCGGATTCCAGCAGTGCCGCGTCGTCCACCAGCACGCCTTTTGCGCCGAAGTGCGCGCAGCTGCGCATAATGCCGCCAAGATTATGCGGGTTACCGATGCCTTCCAGCGCCAGCACACAATCTTTTTCATCGGCTTTCGCCAGCCATTCGCTCGCCGGCGTGCCGACGCGCTTCTTAATCAGGAAGCAGACGCCGCCGTGGTGTTCGGTGCCGGAGGCTTTCTGCAGCTCGGCTTCATCAACGGTGTGATACGCCTTGCGATTTGCCGCCATCCACTTTAATGCATCACGGAAGCGTGGCGTTACGCTCTGCACAAACCAGGCGCGTACGATGCACTCCGGACGGCTCTGGAACAGAGCCTGGCAGGCATTTTCGCCATACACGCGAGTCTCTTCCATGCGCTGACGGCGCAGCTGTTCCGGATCAATAAAGCTTTTACCGCTGATACCGCCGTGATCCGGTTTATCCGCATCAGGCGTGGTATTTGGTGCGCGGGAAACGGTGCGCCACGGAGAGTCAGAACGCCCTTCGCTGCGATCGCGCCCGCCGCGTGGCTTACTGTCAGCATGACGAGATGGACGCCGCGCGTCATCCTGACGAGGGCCTTTACCGGTGCGAGGATTATATCCACCCTTGCTGCCGCCGCCTTCATCATCACTGCGGACATACATCACTTTAACCTTGCTGCTTTTACCTTTCGATTCGTCGTTCATTTTTCCTCCACCTGGGCTGAGCGCGAAGCGCGCAGATTACCTGATGTGGCAACAGTTAGCTATCAACTTCCAATAAAAGCCGACGTTCGGCAAATATCACCCGCGCAGCCGTGTATTTTGCATCCTGAAGCGTATGAGACATGACCTATTATAACCATTGAACAAATCTCTTTGTTGCCAGGATTATCGCCCCGCATAATAGCCGAACTATAATGATCAATGAGGTAAGTGAACGCTTACCCAATCGCCGATCTGCGAGGTAAAAGATGAATACAGTTTGTATATCCTGCCAGGCAACCAACCGCGTGCCTGAAGAGCGTATTACCGATGGCGCGAAATGCGGCCGCTGCGGCGACCCATTGTTCGATGGTCAGGTGATTAATGCCACTGCCGATACGCTGGATAAATATCTGCAGGACGATCTGCCGGTAGTGATTGATTTCTGGGCCCCCTGGTGCGGACCCTGCGTTAACTTCGCGCCGGTTTATGAAACCGTAGCTAAAGAGCGTAGCGGTAAAGTCCGCTTCCTGAAGGTCAATACCGAAGCAGAACAGCAGTTGAGCGCGCGCTTCCGTATTCGCAGCATTCCTACCATTATGGTGTTTAAACAGGGCCAGATGGCAGATATGCTCAGCGGCGCGATGCCGAAAGCGCCGTTCGACCAGTGGCTTGATGAAAACATCTAGCCCTGTGTCGATATCCTGTTTGAAAAAGGATGCACTGCTGACCAGGGATTCAGTCTTCACTCTACTGCGTCATCAAGGCCGGGCACGCCCGGCCAGAATCCGCTAGAATAGCGTTTTTTGCTGATGATACCCGATGACCGATAACGCCGTCCTTCGCCTGCGCGCCGCGCGGCTTGCCCGCGCCACCCGCCCGTTCCTTGCCCGCGGTAACCGCATCAAACGCTGCCAGCGCTGCCTGCTGCCGCAGAAGAACTGCCTGTGCGCTACGCTTGAGCCGCAGCAGGCCCGCAGCCGCTTCTGTCTGGTGATGTTTGACAGCGAACCGATGAAACCCAGCAACACTGGACGGCTTATCGCCGATATCCTGCCGGATACTGAAGCGTTTGGCTGGTCACGCACGGAGCCCGATCCCGACCTGCTCCGGGCGGTTCAGAACCCTGACTACCAGCCAATGGTGGTTTTCCCTCAGTCTTACGCCGATGCCGCTCGTCCGGTGCTGAATACTCCGCCACTTAGCGGTAAGCCACCGCTATTTATTATGCTTGACGGTACCTGGACCGAAGCACGGAAAATGTTTCGCAAAAGTCCGTGGCTCGACGATTTGCCGGTAATGTCCCTGACGCTGACCCACCCTTCAAACTATCTGTTACGCGAGTCGCACGGCGAGGGCCAGCACTGTACCGCCGAAGTCGCCGCGGAGCTGCTGCTACAGGCCGGAGATACCGCTGCCGGTGAAGCGCTGTTCCGCCATTTCGATCTGTTCCGCCAGCGCTATCTGGCTGGAAAACCTCATCATCCGCTGCATCAGGCTTCCGCTCAGAATGTTGATGAAGAACCACAAACTCTGCCCACGATCAATTAACTGACACGCAGCGCAGCATCTTCCCGCTGCCCGGAGTAGAATCAAAATACGTTACTGCAGGGTAGCGGATAATTTCTCGAAGGGAGCGGAGATGAGCCAACGCGGTTTAGAAGCACTATTGCGACCGAAATCGATCGCCGTGATCGGTGCCTCCACCCGGCCCGAGCGTGCCGGATATCTGATGATGCGTAATCTGCTGGCTGGCGGGTTCAGCGGACCGGTACTGCCGGTGACGCCAAAATATCAGGCGGTTTGTGGCGTTCTGGCCTGGCCGGATATTGCCAGCCTGCCGCTCTCTCCGGATCTTGCCATTATCTGTACTCACGCGCGTCGCAATCTGGAACTACTGACCGCACTCGGCGAACGCGGCTGTAAAGCCTGCATTATTCTCTCCGCGCCAGCCAGCCAGTTGGCCGAACTGGAAGCCTGCGCCAGCCGCTGGCAAATCCGCCTGCTCGGCCCGAACAGCCTTGGTCTGCTGGCTCCCTGGCAGGGGCTGAATGCCAGTTTCTCCCCGGTGCCAATTCTTAAGGGCAAGCTGGCTTTTATCTCACAGTCGGCGGCGGTGTCAAACACGATTCTCGACTGGGCGCAGCAGCGCCAGCTCGGTTTTTCCTGGTTTATCGCGCTGGGCGACAGTCTGGATATCGATGCTGACGATCTGCTCGACTTCCTCGCGCGCGATGGCAAAACCAGTGCAATTCTGCTCTATCTGGAGCATCTCAGCGATGCGCGCCGCTTTGTTTCTGCCGCCCGCAGCGCAGCGCGCAATAAACCGATTCTGGTGATCAAAAGTGGCCGCAGCCCTCACGCCCACCAGCTGCTGAAGTCCCATGGTGGGATGGATGCGGCATGGGATGCGGCCATTCAGCGCGCCGGTCTGCTGCGCGTGCAGGATACTCACGAACTGTTTTCCGCAGTGGAAACGCTTAGCCATATGCGCCCGCTGCGCGGTGAGCGGTTGATGATTGTCAGTAACGGCGGCGCGCCTTCCGCGCTGGCGCTGGACGAACTGTACGATCGCAACGGCAAGCTGGCAACGCTGAGCGAGTCTTTACTTACTGAACTCGGCGAACGCCTGCCTGAAGGGATTACCCCGGGTAATCCGCTGGATTTGAAAGATGACGCCACGCCTGAGCGCTATCTGCAGGCGCTGTCGCTGTTGCTCGACAGCCATGACGTTGATGCGCTGCTGATTATTCATGCGCCCAGCGCCGTTGCTCCACCGACGCTAACAGCTCAGCGGGTAATCGAACTGATGAAACAGCATCCGCGCGGCAGGCAGATAACGCTGCTGACCAACTGGTGTGGTGAGCACTCCTCGCAGGAAGCCCGACGGCTGTTTAGTGATGCCGGTATCCCCACCTACCGCACGCCGGAGGGGACGGTAACGGCCTTTATGCATATGGTTGAATATCGCCGTAACCAGAAACAGCTGCGCGAAACCCCGGCTCTGCCTGCGAACCTCACCGCCAATACCAGCGATGCACATTTACTGATTCAGCAGGCACTGGAAAATGGCGCTACGACGCTGGATACACATGAAGTTCAGCCAATTCTTCAGGCCTACGGTCTGAATACACTGCCCACCTGGATTGCCGGGGACAGCAGCGAAGCGGTGCATATCGCCACGCAGATTGGTTATCCGGTGGCGCTGAAGCTGCGCTCACCGGATATCCGCCACAAGTCTGAAGTTCAGGGGGTCATGCTGTATCTGCGTACCTCCACCGAGGTTCAACAGGCGGCGGATGCCATTATCGATCGCGTCCGGCTGACTTCGCCGCAGGCACGCATTCACGGCCTGCTGGTGCAAAGTATGGCGAACCGCGCCGGGGCACAGGAGCTGAGGATCGTGGTCGAGCAGGACCCGCTTTTTGGCCCAGTGATTATGCTGGGTGAAGGGGGCATCACCTGGCAGGGCGACCGTCAGGCGGTGGTAGCACTACCGCCGCTGAATATGACGCTGGCCCGCTACCTGGTGATTCAGGCGATCAAAAGCGGCAAGATCCGCGGGCGCAGCGCGCTGCATCCACTCGACGTTGTTGGACTCAGTCAGGTGCTGGTGCAGGTGTCGAACCTGATTATCGACTGCCCGCAGATTGTTCGTCTGGATATTCATCCCCTACTGGCCACCGGTGACGAGTTTACCCTGCTGGACGTGACGCTTCAGCTGGCGGTATTCAACGGAGATGCGGAAGATCGTCTGACCATCCGCCCCTATCCGCACGCGCTGGAAGAAACTATTTTCCTTAAAAATGGACAAAAGTGCCTCTTCAGGCCCATCCTGCCGGAGGATGAACCTCTGCTACAGCAGTTTATCGCCCTGGTTACCAAAGAAGATCTTTACTATCGCTACTTCAGCGAGATCAACGAGTTCACCCATGACGATTTGGCTAACATGACGCAAATCGACTACGATCGGGAAATGGCGATTGTTGCCGTCCGCCAGCATAACGGACTGGATGAGATTATCGGTGTAACCCGCGCTATTTCGGATGCGGATAATATCGATGCGGAATTTTCCGTACTGGTGCGTTCCGACCTGAAAGGGCTTGGGCTTGGCCGACGATTGCTGGAGAAAATGATCGTCTACACCCGCGATCACGGCCTGCAGCAGCTAAATGGCATAACGATGCCGCGTAATCAGGGCATGCTGGCGCTGGCACGCAAACTGGGTTTTGTCGTGGACGTCCAGCTGGAAGACGATATTGTTGGTTTGTCGCTGTCGCTGGGCGAACAGGAAGCTGGCAATGAAAAGTAAATCTAACGCCTTTCGCACAAACTAATGGTATTATTCTCGGTTAGGGTCATGATTTTACGGATAAAGGCCATTCTATGAACAGAGAAGAAACGCACTGTGATGTTGTCAAATTTTAAACGCAATAAACACCAACAGCACCTTGCGCAACTGCCTAAACTTTCTCAGTCAGTTGCTGATTTCGCCACGCTGTATTCTCCTGCGGATTTTCGCCAGACGCTGCTGGAAAAAATCGCTACGGCGACACGGCGTATCTGCATCGTGGCCCTCTATCTGGAAAATGATGAAGGCGGCCAGGCGATTCTCTCAGCGCTTTATGCGGCTAAACGCCTGCGACCCACGCTGGATATCTGCGTACTGGTTGACTGGCACCGTGCTCAGCGCGGTCGAATTGGCGCGGCAGCCTCGGCAACGAACGCCGACTGGTACTGTGAAATGGCCAGCCAGAACGAGGATATCGCAATCCCTGTTTACGGTATTCCAGTCAATACCCGCGAAGCGCTCGGCGTACTGCATCTGAAAGGTTCAATTATCGATGATACGGTGCTGTATACCGGTGCCAGCTTCAATGATGTCTATCTTCATCAGCGCGACCGATACCGCTATGACCGCTATCAGCTCATCACTAACCGCGAACTGGCCGATACGATGTTCAGATGGATCGACAAAAATCTGATCCAGGCCGAAGCGGTTCATCGCCTCGATCGCCATCAGCGCCCTAAAAGCCCGGAAATTAAAAATGAAACACGCCAGTTCCGCCAGGATCTGCGTGGGTTTGACTATCAGTTCACCGGCAACGCCAACAATGAGCAGCTGGCGGTCACGCCGCTGGTTGGGTTGGGTAAGCGCAGCCTGCTGAATAAAACCATCTATCATCTGATGCCCTGTGCTGAACGCAAGCTGACGATTTGTACCCCCTATTTCAATCTGCCAGCGATTCTGGTTCGGAACATTATCTGGCTGCTGCGGCAGGGTAAAGAGGTTGAGATTATCGTTGGAGATAAGACGGCGAATGATTTTTATATTCCTGAAGCTCAGCCATTTAAGATTATCGGTGCGCTTCCCTATCTGTACGAAATCAATCTGCGCCGCTTTCTTAGCCGCCTGCAGTATTACATCGATGTCGGGCAGTTAACCGTGCGTTTATGGAAAGACGACGAGAACAGCTATCATCTCAAGGGGCTGTGGGTGGATGACGAATGGATTATGGTCACCGGCAATAACCTGAATCCACGCGCATGGCGGCTCGATCTGGAAAATGCAATTCTGATCCACGATCCACTCCAGCAACTAAGTGAACAACACGATCGCGAACTGAGTCTGATTCGCCAGCATACTACCGTCGTGCAGCACTTCCGCGATCTGGAAAGCATTGCCGATTATCCTGTTAAAGTCCGCAAGCTGATCCGTCGTCTGCGGCGCATTCGTATTGACCGACTGATTAGTCGTATTCTGTAGTTTCTGACCTGTTATACAGCCCCGTTTTTACGGGGCTTTTTTAACCGGAGTCAACGATGCGCATATTTTTGCTCCTGGTTTTACTTTGCTGTAGCGGCTGCACTCATCTGGCCCAGGATGAATGGACCGGGCGTGATAAAGCCCAGCATTTTATCTCTTCCGCCTTTCTGGCGGCGGCGGGCAATGCATACGGTGAACGGCAAAACTGGAGCGAAGGGCGCAGCGCCAGCTTTGGCCTGACGTTTGGCATTACTCTCGGCGCGGCAAAGGAGCTGTACGACAGTCGGGAAGGGGGAACCGGATGGAGCTGGAAGGATTTTGCCTGGGATGTAGCCGGTGCTGCCACCGGCTATACATTATGGAATCTTGGTCACTAGCTACAGCCTGAGGCCCTTTCCTCGTTTATGCAACATCAGTGACACCAGGAAAGTCACGGCACCCATCAGGGAGACATACCAGAAGAAGGTGGTCTCGCTACCCACCGCCTTCAGCGACAGGGCTGCGTATTCCGCCGATCCACCGAACAGCGCATTGGCTACCGCATAGGACAACCCTACTCCCAGCGCCCTGACTTCTGGTGGAAACATCTCGGCTTTCAGGATACCGCTAATGGAGGTATAAAAACTGGTTATTACCAGCGCCAACATCACCAGAGCAAAAGCGATAACTGGATTATGTACGCTCTGCAACAGAGTCAAAATTGGCACCGTACATACGGCAGCCAGCCCGCCAAAGATCAGCATAGAGCTCCGGCGACCAATTTTATCCGATAAGCCGCCGATAACAGGCTGCAGCAGCATAAATACAAACAGCGCTGCGGTCATCAAACCACTGGCCGTCTTATGATCCATACCCGAAGTGTTAACCAGGTATTTCTGCATATAGGTGGTGAAGGTATAAAAGCTGAGTGAGCCACCGGCTGTAAAGCCCAGCACCATAATGAAAGCGCGGCGATGCTTCCATAGCCCAATCAACGATCCAGCATCTTTACTCGCGCGCGAAGTGCTATCTGACGTTTCATTCAGTGAACGACGTAGATAAAGAGCTACGATTGCCAGTGCCGCACCTAAGGCAAATGGAATACGCCAGCCCCAGCTGCGCAGTTCCTGGTCGGAAAGAATTTGCTGGAGCATGACCACCATCAGTAACGCCATTAGCTGGCCACCGATCAGCGTGACATACTGAAATGATGCGTAAAAACCCTTACGCCCTTCTGCCGCCACTTCACTCATATAGGTCGCACTGGTGCCATATTCGCCGCCTACTGACAGCCCCTGGAACAAACGCGCCAGTAACAGCAGTGCCGGAGCCCATACGCCAATCGTGTCATAGCCCGGCAGACAGGCGATAACCAGTGAACCAAAACACATCATGCAGACGGAAATCAGCATTGAGGTTTTTCGCCCGTGTTTATCACCAATGTAACCAAACAGCCAGCCGCCGATTGGCCGCATCAAAAACCCAGCGGCGAAAATACCGGCCGTCTGTAACAGCTGGGTAGTTGGATTTCCCGAGGGAAAAAAGATATGAGCAAAATAGAGCGAGCAGAATGAGTAAACGTAAAAATCAAACCATTCAACCAGGTTGCCGGACGATGCTCCCACAATCGCCCAGATTCGTTGCCGTGCAGACAGCGTGCTTCCCTGCTGCTTTTCGGTAATAGCGTCCATTTAAAATCCTCGTGAGTGCTTCCTCGCCAGCTTTAATGCCAAAGAAAGTAAACTAAGTGATGGTGGTTTTGCATAACATTATGATTTATATGGTATATATAATTTTATACTCCAGTTAATTATGGCATAACCGGAAGGAATAATTCGGGCTTCTATTACAGTGGATTTAGCGATTTTAACTATTTTGTGCAGTGAAACGGTTGGCTAAAAACGTTTTGCCCCGGATTGATTGCCGGTACTGATTAAAAAAGACTGGTGTGGGTAGTGGACTTTTTAGCGCGGCGCGGAAGGCGAGCCTGTTTTTTCACCTGAACACGCATTGCAACGAGCAGATAACACCAGTGTCGGACTGGTGCGTTTTTTTAATGCGAATATTGGTATCAAAAATGGGGAAACCGAACGGAAAAGGGTCACTTCAGAGGGGGGGTTAAGCTATGTAAACGCAAAAAGGCCATCCGTCAGGATGGCCTTCTGCTTTATCTGATGCCTGGCAGTTCCCTACTCTCGCATGGG
>NZ_JBWKUK010000023.1:0-74104 GCF_059420805.1 Erwinia sp. GW821-FHT03D09 | reverse complement strand
GAAGTACGGGAAATCACAGAACGCTGGCTGACGGAATATAACAGCGAGCGGCCTCATGAATCCCTGAATAACCTGACACCGGAAGAATATCGGCTGATGGCTGAGAAACCGGAAATCTCAAAAAGTGTGTGGAACTAAAATGGGTCTGCTTACATTTACACCTGGCGCAAGAAGTATGGCGGTATGGAAGTGCCCGAGGTTAAGCGCCTGAAGTCGCTTGAGGAAGAGAACGCCAGACTCAAGAAGCTGCTTGCCGCGCACTGGATCAATGGGCCTTTGAGCATGGTGTTGAGTTGCGCTTAATCCAGCCGGGAAGGCCAACGCAGAACGGATTTATTGAGAGCTTTAACGGACGATTTCGCGATGAATGTCTGAATGAGCACTGGTTCAGCGATATCGTTCACGCCAGGAAAATCATTAATGACTGGCGGCAGGATTATAACGAGTGGCGTCCACATTCGGCACTGAATTATCAGACGCCATCAGAGTTTGCAGCACGGTGGCGAAATGGAAAATGTGAAGATAAACAAACCGACATTACTAACTGACGGTTGTATCTAATACTGGGGGCAGATCAGCTGGTCTGGAAAGTGCGAATCAGTGCCGGTTGCCGTGGAACGATTAATCAGTTGGGTTTAATCATTCGCTGGAAGTCTCACTGCTTGCCCGGATCGCTTATCCCGGTGCCTGTATCAAAGCAATACATAGCAGCTACCGACAGCAGCAGGGCACGATATGGGGAATTATCATCTTCAGGGCAGGCACGATAAAAGGATTGGACTCTACAAACAGGTAAGAGCACAGGTCTCAAAGATTATTTGTAAAATGCTGGGATTAATTAGGATTTAGTACGATGTCATACTCCTGGCAGACATCCATTCTGCGCATCAGCGGTCGATTCAATGAATCCTGATAGAATCTTTAACGGTGTACTACTGGTTGGACGTCGCCCGTTACGCCCTAACCAGCTCTGCCCACACTACTCTATTAAAATCAAAACCATTTAAATGTCAGCGTACAAATTTCCACACGGAAACGGGGACTTTATCATAAAGTTTATTCATGGTTAGTTCAGCAAGACGATGATCGGCTGCTGAATAAAATATAGCCAATTCGTCATCAGATAATTCGTACTTGTTCTTTTCAATCACGCGCTCGAGGGTGTCGATAGAACGACAACGTCTGAGGCGCATCAGATAATCAGTTTTAGTTAAAAGTTTGTCAGTCATCATTAAACCGTAAGGAGTAGTGGGTTACTAAAATGAATGGCTGGCCTGGGTTTGGCCGGGCGCACACTCTTCTGCAAAAATATTGAACAGGCGTTTTGCTGATTTTTGCCAACGCTGAAGGTCCTGTGCATTAATGCCGTAGTTGCTGAATAACATAAAAGTATCATCAAGATAATCATCAATCTGTCCAATCAGATCGGTATCATCGACGTGCTTGATTTTGTAATTCATAGTAAAAGCAGCAATGTGCTCAATCAGATCATTAAGCTGCAGGTTGATGGCAGAAGTAGGATCGTTGACCCAGCCGTGGTGGCTGTCACCTAACGTTGCCATACCTTCATCATACAGGTTTTCACACAAGAATTTCAGCTGTGCAATATCATGCCTTCTCGGTGAGTATTCGTCCATCTTTTTCCCCTCCATCGCTAGAAAAACATGCTTATTAACAGCACTTTTATACTCGGCAGGCCAGGAAGTAATAATTACTCTTCAAATGAAACATCTATTTAGAATATAACTTAGTTTCATTTTTTTGTTAACTAATTGACTGTTTATTACAATTCTTCGGACATAGAGTCCGGTTAGTTGTCTATGATATCAAACCGCAATGCACCATCTGAAAGCACAAAGTTGACTGAGCTATAAGTGGTTTCGTCTGAATCAATATCAAGACAGGCATTGAAGACGTTCCAAAGGAAACTATAGTTCATTGTATAACGCGATTGTCCCAGTTCTTCCAGGGAAATAACATTCAGACTATTCGGAACATAGCGAGCATTAGGGGAATACCAGATCAAATTGCCAACCAGTGCGCCCTCTATTTTAGGAATGTTCTGTTTAATTTCCTCTATTAACTCTAGTGGAGTAATGTCACTTTGACGATTTTTTAATGGTAAAGTTCTGTGCATTTTTCACCCTGAAGTTAATTGTTGCTAATAAAAATGATGCATTTTTACAGCTAAAGCCAATCTGTTGTCATTCTGGTTTAGCCTATCGTTATGATTTATCAATTGATTATTATTTCATGTCAGGCGTCTTTTTTCGAGTTGCTTCACGCTTGTTAAATTTTCTTTATATAAATCACCGAGCAGCACGTTACGGCATAATGTAATACTTAGATACATTTTAATCTTATCAATTCACCAATTTTAGCAGTAGATTTTCGTTATATTATAACATAATGAATGATGCTATGCGCTACCTATCCTCTCCTTTTTACCGATTCGGCACTCTGTTTAGTAGCCCTGCCTGGCTAAGAGCCTTGCTTACCCTCGTATTAGTCCTGCTGCTTATGTTGATGACAAAATGGGCGATTGTTTGATGATTACACTGAATAAACTCGTTGTTGGCTATCAACAACGTGCGGTCACCCCTGAGCTGGTTGGTGAGTTTACCCAGGGGAGTATGACGGCACTGGTCGGTGATAACGGCAGCGGTAAATCGACGTTGTTAAAAACGCTGTGCGGCATGATCCCCCCGGTAAGCGGCAGTATCAGCCTTCCATCTCCGCGCCCAACGATTGCCTGGCTACCGCAGCATGCAGAACTTGAAAAAACGTTTCCCCTCACTGTGTTCGATCTCGTGGCGATGGGCTTCTGGCGGCAGTGTGGCTGGTTCGGCGGTATTAATCGTCAGCAGAGGAAACAGATCCTTGAAGCCCTGGAACGGGTCCGTATGCTGCCATTTGTCCAGGCATCGCCGGGTACGCTTTCTGGCGGACAACTCCAGCGCGTACTGTTTGCCCGCCTGCTGATTCAGGATGCTGAACTGTTGCTGTTGGATGAGCCGTTTAGTGGCGTAGACAGCGATACCATTGCTCTGCTTATCGAACTGCTGGCGGAGCGCCATCGAGCCGGTTGTACGTTGATTGTCGTTCTGCACGATATGGCGACGGTGGCTAATCATTTCCCTCAGGTCCTGCGTTTGAAAGCGAATCATAGCGAATGGTCCTGCCGCAGCTGTGGTGTGACCGGGCTTAACTTTTCACGCAGCACAGGGGAAAGAGCATGATGCTCATTGAGCCTTTTATCGAATTTGGTTTCATGCGCCGTGCGCTGGTGGCCTGTGTCGCTCTTTCGGTTAGTGCAACGCCACTTGGCGTGTTTTTACTGCTTCGCCGTATGAGCCTGGTTGGGGATGCATTATCGCACGCAGTGCTTCCCGGTGCGGCAATTGGTTATTTGATCTCGGGGCTGTCTCTGGTGGCTATGGGCATCGGTGGCGTAATTGCCGGGCTGACGGTGGCTCTGCTATCCGGAGCGGTCAGCCGCTACACTCCGCTGCGGGAAGATGCCAGTTTTGCCGGTTTCTATCTTGGATCGCTGGCGCTAGGAGTTACGCTGGTTTCCCTGCGCGGCTCCAGCGTCGATCTGCTGCACGTACTGTTTGGTTCGCTACTGGCTGTTGATACGCCGTCAATTCTGCTGGTCAGCAGTATCAGCGGTACGACGTTACTGGTGCTGGCTTTTATCTATCGTCCATTAGTGATCGATGCTTTTGACTCAACGTTTCTTGCAGCACAAAACCGCTGGACCTCGCCGCTGGTCCACGGAATCTTTCTGATTCTGGTGGTGATCAATCTGGTTGCGGGCTTCCAGGTGCTAGGGACGTTAATGAGCGTAGGCCTGATGATGCTGCCGGCTGCCAGTGCCCGCTTCTGGAGTCGCCATCTCTCCGGCACTCTCACTGCCGCGATGCTGCTGGCAATAATTTCGAGTTTTAGCGGTCTTTGCGCCTCATTTTATCTCTCTCTGCCTGCCGGACCCGCCGTGGTTCTGAGCGCAGCAGTGCTGTTCTTTATCTCGATTTTATTTGGACCCTGCGGCGGTATTTTTGCCGTACGCAGAACATTGTCTATGGCGAAGGAGTAAAAATATGAAGAAGTTACCTTTGGTGCTGGCACTGTCAGCCCTGTTTGCCGCCCCGGCAGTGATGGCGAATACGGTACAGGCCGTGGCCAGTTTTAGCGTACTGGCTGATATCGTACAAAACGTTGGCGGTGAACATGTGGCGGTCAAAAGCCTGGTGGGGCCAAATGGCGATCCGCACAGCTTTGAGCCGACACCAAAGGACAGTCAGTCGCTGGCTCATGCTGATTTGGTGTTTGTCAGTGGCCTGGGGATGGAAGGATGGATGGATCGCCTGGTTACTTCTTCGGGCTATAAAGGGCAGACCATTGTGGCTTCCAGCGGAATTGATACGCGAAAAATGGAAGAGGATGGCAAAACAATTACCGATCCTCATGCATGGAATAGCATGCAGAATGGCGTGATCTATGCCACTAACGTCATGAATGCACTTATCGCTGCCGATCCAACGGATGCTACCTATTTCCGCCAGCAGGGCAACGCCTACATTGAACAGCTGAAAAAGCTGGATAGCTGGGCACAGCAGGAATTTGCGCAAATCTCTCAATCGAAGCGCAAGGTATTAACCAGCCATGACGCTTTTGGCTATTTCGGCCAGCGATATGGCGTCAGCTTCCTGTCTCCTGTCGGGTTTTCTACGGAATCTGAAGCCAGTGCATCAGATGTAGCCAGCCTGATTAACCAACTGAAGAAAGAGAAGATTAACGCGTGGTTTATTGAGAATCAGATCGATCCTCGCCTGGTCAAACAGATTGCCTCTGCCACCGGCGCGAAACAGGGTGGAGAACTCTATCCTGAAGCCTTAACGGAAAAGGGCGGGGAAGCAGATAGCTATGTAGCCGCGTTTAAACATAACGTTACGGCGATGGTTGTCAGTATGAAGTAAACCCAACAAGGCGGAGCGCCTGGCGATCCGCCTTGCCGTCAATCAGAATGAACGATGGTAGTTGACCAGTGGCAGCACCGGAACGGTGGCATTGGTTGCAATATTAATGATGCCAATTTGCAGTCCTTCGAGATTTTTGGTGGCGTTGACCAGACCAAACTGGAAGGACGTACTGTCGGAATAGTTAAACGCACCAATGTCGGCGTTGGTGGTCCCCGAAGAGGCGTTCACTGCGCCAAAGTTGAAACCGTTGACGTTATGGGCCACGTTGACCACGCCAATGTTTCCTCCCTGTACATCGTTTGTCATATTGACCAGACCAATGTTCGCCCCCTGCACGTTGTGCGACATGTTAACCGCACTGAAGTTGGCACCCACGGTATCCTGCGACAGATTATACAGTGGCGAAATGTTTAAACCGGTAACGTTACCCGAAACGTTGACCAGGCCGAGGTTCAGACCTTTAATATCACCCTCGCTCCAGTTACCAAGAGCACCAATGTTGACGCCTGTGGCGTTACCGGTATGGTTAAGAAGACCGACGTTAACACCAGTGCTATCACGCTGGGTCCAGTTAAACGGCGCAACGTTTATCCCCTGCATGTTGCCCGTGGTGTAGTTTCCAATCGCACCAAAGTTAATACCGCTCATATCGGCAGTTTGCGTTGCAACGCCCAGGTTAACCCCGCTGAACCGCTCTGCGCCACTGTACAAACCCAGGTTGAAACCGGCCATATCACCAACTTTGTTGGCAAGACCGATGTTCACGCCATTATCAGTACCGCCATGCCAGTTAAACAGACCAATAGCAACACCGTTCATACCGTTTCGAATATGTGAACCGGCAACGGCACCGATCTGCAACCCGTTGAGCTGATCCAGTTCGCCGTAACCAAGGATTGGCAGGTCAAAACCATTTACGGTTCCTGTATTGCTGTACAGGAAGCTGCCGTGAAAACCATTCACTTCGTTATCATCTGGCAGGTTATTGAATGAGGAGAGTTGAATCGGTGTTGAAGCCATACTGGCAGCGGAAAACATAACGCATGACAAGGCTAATGCTAATGTTGAACGTTTCATTTTGATATCCCTATTTAATTATGATGCGTAACATTATTGAATGACAGGGGGTCATATAATGTAGTGCCACTACACTTCAGCAATCGCCAAATATCGGAGTAATCAATGTGATACTGCGATGATGATGCTTCATATAAATTACTGATTTAACAAACATTTCTTTGACAAAAAATGCGCATAAACGCACCGTAAACGGAGGGCGTATTCGCATGGTAATCAGCTTAAATAGATGGATTTTCGAGAAAAAAATATTATTCAATGTGGAGGGGCTGGTGATTGAAAATAAAAAGACACAAAAAAGGCGAACCCTTTGATGATTCGCCTGGCACATTAAGTTCATTTTAACTTAGCGTTTTTTCTTTCTTCCCTGTACCGCTTTAAAGCGAGGGTTACTTTTACAGATCACAAATACCCGGCCGTGACGGCGCACGATTTTGCAATCCTTGTGGCGTTTTTTGGCTGATGCCAGCGAGCTTAATACCTGCATCGTAATTCCTTTATTTCTTCATAACGTTAAGAATGCCACCAAAACGCTGGCTGAAGCGCGCAGCGCTGCCCTCTTTGGCGAAGTCCTTCTGTTTACCGGTGTAGTAAACGTGTGAGGCGGAAGAAACATCCAGCGTCACATAAGGCATGACTTTGCCATCATGTTCGATGGTACGGTCGGTTTTAATGGTGGACCCCACCACAAAGTAAGCATCGGCCGTGGTGTCATGGAACACCACCTGACGGTAGGCAGGATGAATACCCTGTTTCATTATTCACTCCATTTGTAATGTTATACTATAACAATAGTATGCGCCGACGTTTTTGAAATTGCAACCGCAAAAAAAAGAGGCCGCACAGGGCGGCCTCTTAAGGATTTCGACAAGGGTCGATTATTTGTGATGCTCAACCGGGTGACTGTGCTCCAGTTCCTCTTTGTTCTTGCTAAAGCGACGGCGAACCACCACAAAGAACACGGGAACGAAGAAAATAGCCAGAACGGTTGCGGTAACCATACCACCCATTACGCCGGTACCTACGGCGTTCTGCGCGCCGGAACCAGCACCGGAACTGATAGCCAGCGGCAGTACGCCGAGGATAAATGCCAGTGAAGTCATCAGAATTGGACGCAGGCGCATACGTATCGCTTCCAGAGTTGACTCAATCAGCCCTTTTCCTTCCTTCTCCATCAGGTCCTTCGCGAACTCAACGATCAGGATGGCGTTTTTCGCCGATAGCCCTATGGTGGTCAACAGTCCCACCACAAAGTAAACGTCATTGCTCAGCCCACGCAGCGTGGTAAAGAGCAGTGCACCGACAACACCGAGCGGAACTACCAGCATTACCGAGAACGGAATCGACCAGCTCTCGTACAGTGCCGCCAGGCAGAGGAACACGACGATCAGCGAGATGGCGTACAGGGCAGGGGCCTGGTTTCCAGACAGACGTTCCTGATAGGACATGCCGGTCCACTCATAGCCGATACCCGTTGGCAGTTTAGCCGCCAGCTCTTCCATCAGGTTCATGGCATCACCCGAGCTTTTGCCCGGTGCTGGTTGGCCCAACAGCTCCATTGAAGGCAAGCCGTTATAGCGTTCCAGACGCGGCGAACCGTAGATCCACTTACCGGTGGTAAAGGTGCTGAATGGCACCATTTCACCGCTGGTTGAGCGCACATACCAGTTACCGATATCGCTCGGTAACATACGGTAAGGTGCTTCACCCATTACGTACACTTTCTTCACACGACCACGGTCAATAAAGTCGTTAACGTATGAGCCACCCCAGGTTGCGGCCAGCGTGGTGTTGATATCAGAGAGTGATACCCCCATTGCGCGGGCTTTTTCCTGGTCGATAGTCAGTTTGTACTGAGGGGTATCTTCCAGGCCGTTAGGGCGCACGCCAACCAGCGTATCCGGGTGCTGCTCAATCATGCCCAAGAGCTGGTTACGAGCTTCGGTCAGTTTTTCATGACCCAGGCCGGCTTTATCGGTCAGCTGGAAGTCGAAGCCGGTAGCGGTACCCAGCTCAACGATTGCTGGCAGGTTAAATGGAATCACCATGGCATCTTTAATTGATGACAAGGCTCCCATCGCTCTGGCGGCAATGGCCGGTACTTTATTGTCTGAGCTGCTTCGTTCATCCCAGTCCTTAAGACTGATAAACGCGATACCGGTGTTCTGCCCACGTCCTGCGAAGCCAAAGCCATTAACGGTAAACACGGAGTTCACGTTAGCTTTTTCTTTGGTCAGATAGTAGTCAGTCACCTGGTCCAGCACTTTCTGGGTTCGTTCCTGAGTGGCACCAGCAGGGAGCTGAGCCATCGTCAGCAACACGCCCTGATCTTCTTCAGGAAGGAAGGAGGTAGGCAGACGCAGGAACAGGAAAGCCATGCCGACGACGATCAACAGATAGATAACCAGATAACGTCCGGTACTGCGAACGATATGGCCTACGCTATCCGTGTAGTGCTGAGTACTCTTATCAAACAGACGGTTGAACCAGCCAAAGAAACCGGTGGTTTTACCGTGATCGCCTTTAGCGATCGGTTTCATCATCGTGGCGCAAAGTGCTGGAGTCAGGATCAGTGCGACAATCACCGACAGCACCATCGCGGAAACGATGGTTATCGAGAACTGACGGTAGATAACCCCCGTTGACCCGCCAAAGAAGGCCATTGGGATAAATACCGCAGACAGCACCAGGGCGATACCCACCAAGGCACCCTGTATCTGGCTCATCGATTTTCGCGTGGCTTCCTTCGGCGGCAGGCCGTCTTCAACCATCACTCGTTCAACGTTCTCGACCACAACGATGGCGTCATCTACCAGCAGGCCTATCGCCAGCACCATAGCAAACATCGTCAGGGTGTTTACCGAGTAGCCGAAGGCGCTGATAATCGCAAATGTACCCAGCAGTACTACCGGTACCGCGATGGTCGGAATCAACGTAGCGCGGAAGTTTTGCAGGAACAGATACATCACCAGGAACACCAGCACGATCGCTTCAACGAGCGTTTTAACCACTTCATTAATCGATATTTTAACGAAAGGCGTAGTGTCGTACGGATAAACCACTTTCAGGCCGGACGGGAAGAACGGTTCCAGCTTGGCCAGTTCAGCTTTAACGGCAGAAGCTGTGTCCAGGGCATTTGCACCGGTCGCCAGCTTAATCCCCAGACCAGACGCCGGCTTACCGTTGAAACGGGCGATGATTTCATAGTTTTCCCCGCCCAGTTCGATCTGCGCAACATCTTTCAGACGAACCTGCGAGCCATCGGTATTCACCTTCAGCAAAATATTGCCGAACTCTTCAGCCGAAGTCAGACGCGTCTGTGCAATGATTGAGGCGTTAAGCTGTTGCCCCTTCACCGGCGGTGACCCACCAAGCTGACCTGCCGCGACCTGGGAGTTCTGCGTATTGATTGCGCTGATTACATCCACTGGCGTTAGCTGGAAGTTATTGAGTTTATGTGGGTCCATCCAGACGCGCATCGCGTACTGCGCACCGAACAGCTGCGTATCGCCGACGCCCGGCACACGACTGATCGGGTCTTTAACGTTTGACCCGATGTAGTCGGAGATGTCGTTCTGCGTCATGGTGCCGTCTTCGTTAATGAAGCCGGTAACCATCAGGAAGCTGCTGGAGGATTTCTGAACGCGAATACCCTGCTGCTGTACTTCCTGCGGCAGCAGTGGCATAGCCAACTGCAGCTTATTCTGTACCTGAACCTGAGCGATATCGGCATTGGTACCGGACTCAAAGGTCAACGTCAGCTGCAACGTACCCGCTGAGTCACTGCTTGAGCCCATATACATCAGGCCGTCAATGCCGTTCATATTTTGTTCGATAACCTGCGTGACGGAGTCCTGCAAGGTTTTCGCGTCAGCACCTGGGTAGGTTGCAGAGATCTCAATTGCCGGCGGCGCAACGTTAGGATATTGCTCAATCGGCAGTTTCAGGATCGACAGTGCGCCCGCCAGCATAATAATGATGGCGATAACCCAGGCGAAGATCGGGCGATCGATAAAAAACTTAGCCATGAATCAGTGGCTCCTGTTAAGACTTGCTTTGTTCAGACTGCGCCTGAGGCTGAGCTGCGGCTTTGGAGCTGTCTTCGCTAACTTCCTGTGGCGTTACGGCCACACCTGGTCTTACACGCTGCAGCCCGGTCACAATCACTTTGTCACCGTCTTTCAGTCCACCAGTAACCAACCACTTGTCGCCAATGGCCTGATCGGCAGTCAGATTACGCACTTCAACCTTGTTGTCCGCACCAACGACCATTGCCGTAGCCTGACCAGTTGGTGTACGGGTCACGCCCTGCTGTGGAACCAGTAGCGCATTTGGGTTGGTACCTTCATCCAGACGTGCACGAACAAACATGCCCGGCAGCAGACTGTGGTCCGGGTTAGGGAACACGGCACGCAGCGTGATAGAACCGGTGGTTTCATCGACGGTGACATCAGAGAATTCTAATGTACCGTTCTGCCCGTACTCGCTACCATTCTGCATCAACAGCTTGACTTCAGCTTTACCGTTTGCCTGCTGCAGCGTGCCGGCATTCAGTTCATTGCGCAGACGGATAAAGTCTTCGCTTGACTGAGTGACATCGACATAAATCGGGTCCAGCTGCTGAACGGTAGCCAGAGCGGTAGTCTGACCACTGGTCACCAGCGCACCTTCGGTAACGGATGATTTACCAATACGACCACTGATAGGTGAAGTGACCTTGGTGTAAGCAAGGTTAATGCGAGCACTTTCCACAGCGGCCTGCGCGGCCTGTACCGCTGCTGCGGTTTGGCTTTGCGTGGCAACCGCCTGATCATAGTCCTGCTGGCTGATGTACTTTGTACCCAGCAGAGGCTTGTAGCGTTTTACGGTCAGACTGGCAATTTGTGCATTGGCCTGGGCCTGAGCAAGATCGCCCTTCGCGCTGTCCCATGCGGCTTTGTAGCTCGCCGGGTCAATTTGATAGAGGGATTCACCCGCCTTAATGTCGCTACCTTCAACAAAATTGCGCTTCAGAATAATGCCAGAAACCTGCGGGCGAACTTCTGCGATACGGAAAGATGAGGTACGACCTGGCAGGTCGGTAGTAATTTTTAGTGGGGCACTTTTCAGCGTGACGATACCCACTTCAGGTGCCTGTTGTTGCCCAGCCTGTTGTTGCTCTTTGTTGTCGCATCCTGTCAGAACCAGGCTGCCTGAAAGCATCAGAACGGCTGCCAGAGGCGTTAGCCCTCTGTTTATGTTCATAAATAAACCTCGAATGTCCGGTATCGATTGTTCAATGGATCACAAACCCATAAACCCATTGCTGCGTTTAAATTATGGTCGTGCTATGGTACATACATTCGGAAATGTATGTAAATCTACCATTTTGTAAAAACCCCACTATGGCACGAAATACCAAACAGCAGGCGCAAGAAACGCGCAATCACATTATCAATGCAGCGATCGAACGCTTTTCAGACGTCGGCGTTTCCAAAACGTCGCTGGCTGATATTGCCGCTGCCGCTGGCGTGACACGGGGGGCAATCTACTGGCATTTTAAAAATAAAACTGATTTGCTAAACGAAATCTGGGCACAGTCCGATTCCGTTATGGCGGATCTGGAAATAGAGTATCAATCAAAATACCCTGCGAATCCACTGTCTGTTATGCGAGCAATGATACTGTATGTCTTTGACGCGACAACCAGCGATCCGAGAAGACGGGCATTGATGGAAATTATTTATCACAAATGTGAATTTGTGGGTGAAATGGCCACGCTGCAGTTGATGCAGCAAAATCTCTATCTGGAATGCTATGAAAAGATAGAGGATGTTTTAAAACAGTGTATACAGGCAAAACAGCTGCCGGAAAACCTCAATACTCCGCGTGCTGCAATTGTCATACGTGGCTACATCAGCGGAATTATCGAAAACTGGCTGTTTATGCCGGAAAGCTTTAACCTTGCCGAAGATGCGCCGCAGCTGGTCGATACGCTGGTGGAGATTCTGGTACATTGTCCAACATTGCGCCATCCTGGCCGCTAAGCTTTTTCGGCAATCTTTCGCTCGAAGTCCCGCTGAACGATAGCCAGCGCAGCCAGAACCGTTTCCGCATCCAGCTGATTTTCCTCCAGTAGCATAATGAGATCAACGGCCAGTTTGACTTCTTCTGGGGCATTTTCCAGCGACATCACTACTCCTTATTTTCTGCTCTGAGACGATAACAATACTGTTCAGATGCGCAAAATTTTAATAACGACTCCCATCACCAACGCGCCTGCCAGTGCAATCAGTTCTGAACGCACATCCATCAGTGCCAGCGTACCAAAACCAAAATAGCTGCTGATATAGCCGCCGATTAGCGCACCTATCGTGGTCAAAACTAGCGTTGCAGCTCGTCCCCCGGGGCGGCCGGGAAAATAGCGCCGAATGAAAATACCGACCAGTAACCCAATGATAATCCAGGAAAGCAGCCCCATTTTACCTCTCCAGCCAGATTGTGCTGTTAGTATAGTTCGCCTTAGCGGCTAACGATCGCGTTCGCGATTTTCGATACTGCGCTCAATGCGTTTTAGCGCCTGCATACACCGCTGCAGGCGGCCTTCCAGTGCGGCAAGTTCGCGCTGAAGCTGCTGCTGTTGCGCCAGCGTCTCCTGACTGGCCAACAGACTTTCACGATCGGCGATCATGGCACGTAAACGGCGCTCGAAATCCTGATGCTGGGAAAGTTTCTCATACAGATTTTCCTTTTCGACCACGGGCTCGGCTTCGCGGCTACGCAGAGTCTGGGTGGCCAGTTCGCGCTGTAATGCCCCCATCTGTAGCACCACGCGCTCAGCCATCCAGGCAACGCGCTCGGCGCGATTGTCCTGCACGCTTTGCTTTAACTGCATCATCGTCTGCTGCACTTCCAGCAGATAATCCCCCAGCCGGGTGGAATGGCCATGAAACAGCTGATGGTCAAAACGCGCTTTTGCCGTGCGCTGATTGGCGTGTGGCTCCACGGCACTAGCCAGCTGTGCCAGCTGCGTATCCAGCTGCTGCAGTAAACCTGCACTTTTCATGTTCTTCTCCGTGACCACAATCGCGATATGATAACCTGTTTACGACATTTTTTTACGGGTGCACGATGCAACGTTATATTTTATTGATACTTGGCTGGCTGGCGATGGTACTGGCGACTCTCGGAGCTGTTTTACCACTGCTGCCGACAACGCCGTTCCTTCTACTGGCAGCCTGGTGTTTTGCCCGCTCGTCGCCGCGTTTCCATCACTGGCTGCTTTATCGTTCCGTATTTGGCCGCTATCTGCGTCACTGGCAGCAGCACCGCGCTATGCCACCCGGCGCAAAAAGTAGGGCGATAGTTTTTATCCTGCTGACCTTTGCTTTTTCACTGTGGATGGTAAAAATTCTTTGGGTTCGTCTGATGTTACTAGCGATCCTGTGCTGTTTATTAGTGTTTATGGCCCGTCTTCCGGTCGTTGAGGAAGAGCAAGAAAATCGCTGATTTTCTTAAACGCGGTTGCAATTGTTCGGCGGTTTGCATAGATTTGGTCGTTTTCGTGCGTGGCTTCCCTCCTTCGTTAGAATTTCACCCGACCGTTCCGCGGCTGGTGGAGATGAAGCTGCGCGAGTCAGATTTGTATTTACCAGGCATAACATTATGACCGCGACTGCGCAGCAGCTAGATTTTCTTAAAAACAGTATCAAAAGCATCCAGGACTATCCAAAACCGGGTATCCTGTTTCGAGATGTCACCAGCCTGCTGGAAGACCCGAAAGCGTACGCGCTGAGCATTGAGCTGTTAGTTGAACGCTACCGTAACGCGGGTATCACCAAAGTTGTGGGTACGGAAGCACGTGGCTTTCTGTTTGGTGCACCCGTTGCACTGGGACTGGGGGTGGGTTTTATTCCCGTGCGTAAGCCGGGTAAATTGCCGCGCCAGACTTTCTCTGAAAGCTATGAGCTGGAATACGGCACCAATCGTCTGGAACTGCACTGCGACGCTATCCAGCCGGGTGATGTTGTGCTGGCGGTGGACGATCTGCTGGCGACCGGCGGCACCATTGAAGCGACAGTTAAACTGATCCATCGTGCCGGTGGTACGGTGAAAGATGCCGCTTTTATCATCAATCTGTTTGACCTGGCTGGCGAATCACGCCTGAAGGCGCTGGGGCTGGATGTTTACAGTCTGATAAACTTCCCGGGTCACTAGTCAGTCCGGTGGGCGGCCATCGCTGGCCCACCTGTATATTTCGCCGGTATTGGCGATGATAGCCCAGGCGAAAAATCGCTTTCGTACCCGTCAATCGTTTGCTGAAGCCCCCGGGGTTGTTTTCGCGCTTTTCACAGCTGCTGCTGTCGGTTCGTTTGCGTTTGGCTGCGCATTTCCAACGGGTGGAGAATGCTCTTTTTTCTGACTCTCACTATTTTTTTGCCCGGTAGCTGCAGGACTACTGGAATTTGCTTCAACCTTTTTCTTCTCCAGAGGGGGAAACCGGCCTGATTGCCGGAGGTTGGTTGATCTGCAGCACCGGTAATTCAGCAAAGGTAATCTGTCGCTGATCAACCGCAGCCAGGATTTCATCAGTACAATCCAATTGCTTATCGCTACTGACCAGCGCCAGCTGAGCCGGGAAAATAGCGCCGATGTTATGTTCCTTACGCCACTTTTCTGCTTCCTCGTAAATGATTTTTTTCAGAGCATCGCTAACCCCGCGTTCTTCCACGCTAAACTGCCTGACCAGCGTTTCCTCGGCGTTACTGAAGACCCGCTGCTGTTCCTCTTCAGGCGCGTTCTGGTAACTTCTGTGTAAATCATCCATGCCCTTCTGAAAGCGCCGATCGATAATGCTGAGATGCTCACGCCCGGCCTTTCCTGGGGCTGACTGAGCAATAATTTTTTCTACATCCAGCAAAGCAATTCTTTCCGGAACGCCCTGATGCTGATGAAAAATATAACCCACGGCCACAATCAACAGGACGCTCAGTACCGCACAAAGTATTTTCATTCGGTGTTCTCACTTAATCTGTAAATGACCAGCGGCAGGGCTGGCAGGAGTAAATGGCTGACAGCACTCAAACCCGGTGCAGGATGTTGTACCGGGCGAATCGTGAAATTGATGTACTGGTGGGGCAGGTCATAGTCAATTTCCTTTTGACGTTATTGGCAGGACCAAATCCTTAAGATATTACCCAATCCATTTTTGAGAAGATGTCTTCCCAAAATCTGGCGCTATGATGCATATTCTATACGCTTTTTTTTAGCTTTTAGTGTGTTGATAATTATATTTCACTTATTTTAAGCAAAAATAAAGGCCACCGGCGAAGGTGACCTTTGATTTACTTTATAACAACGATGGTGAGGAGTTTGCTCGGAACTCTATCACGGAGAGATAATACTATTCTGTTAAGTAATGAATCTGTCAGCGATAAATACGATCGGGTAATATTTTTGTAATTTCCTACAATTTAAATATCGCCGATTACCATGTTTTACAAATATTGAACTGGAACTGTTCTGATTTATCACCGTTATACTTTTTCAGCGGTAGCGCGTAGGAAAAGACCAGCGGGCCAGGCGGCGATTGCCACTGAACGGCCAGACCGGATGAGACGCGAACCTGGGACGGATCGCCGTAGTCTTTAATCCCGGCGGCTTCGGTCTGCTCGGTGTTCTGCCACTGGGTATCCCATACCGTTCCGGCGTCAACGAACAGCGAAGTGCGCAGCGAACTGGCATAGCGGTCGCCGATGAACGGCGTGAGCAGGATCAGTTCGGCACTGACGATAGCCATCGCATCGCCGCTCACCGCGTCGGTTGATTTCTCTACCGGGCATGCGCCGTAGCTGCTCTCACTGCCGTTACAGCGGTAGTACACCGCCTTCGGTCCGATAGTATTCGACGAGAAGCCGCGGACGGTACTTGAGCCACCGGCGTAGGAATTATCATAGGAGGGCACGTCGCTGCCGTCCAGGCCGCCCGCGTAGCCCAGCTTGGGGCGGGTCAGCAGTACCCATTTGTGGCTTTTGCTCAGCGGCAGATAGGCGCTGGCATTCAGCGTGTTTTTAAAGTAGCTGCTGCTGGGGCCTGGCAGGGTGATTTTGCTGGTAAAGCTGGCGCTGACGCCGGAGGCCGGGAAAAACCCCCGATCCAGCGAGTTATCTTCGGCGCTGTAATCGTTATAGAAAAACTTGCCGCCGAGGCTGATGCCGTCCACGGTGAAATAGGGCTCGGTTGCGGAGACTTCAACATAGGTCTGATAGTCGTTTTTGGTACCGCTGAAGCTGACGCTGTGACCGGTGCCCAACCAGTTATCCTGTGTCACGCCCGCGGACCTGGGAGCTGATGCCGGGGATGCGCTGCGTCTCCGCTTCCACGCTTTCAAAATAGCCCAGCCGGTTAAGTCGCTCTCCGCCCTGTTCCACCCGATGGCTGCCCAGCCATGCGCCTTCCATCTGGCGCATTTCTCGCCTGAGTACCGCATCGCGCGAGGTGTCATTCCCGCTAAAGATAGTATGGCGCACGGTAAAGCGATTGCCGGCATCGACGTTAATTCGCTGTTTGATGGTTTTCGTTGCGTCATTGAGCTCAGGCTGAGTCTGAACCCGAGGTCAGGCGTAGCCGAAGCGCCCGAGCAGTGTCTTTATCTCATCCTCAATGCGCGTGACCCGGGCCGCGCTGTAGGTTTCACCCGGCGTGATGTGGGCAAGCTCTTCGATCTGCGCGGAATACCCGGCAAGATTACCGCTGACCTCCGCTGAAGACAGGGTATAGCGCTGGCCTTCGGTGAGATTAACGGTCATTAATAATCCTTTTTTATCCGGCGTTATGCTGATTTGCGTGGAATCGACGGAAAAACGGGCGTAGCCGCGATCGAGGTAGAAGCTGCGCAGCGTTTCGATATCGCCTGCCAGCTTTTGCTTTTGATATTTCCGATCGCCGACCAGGTTCCACCAGGGCACCTCGTCGTGCAACTGGAAGTGTGAAAGCAGCGCGTCGGTGCTGAAGGCCTGGTTACCGATCAGGTTGATTTGCTGAATTTTAGCGGAAACGCCTTCAGTGAACACGAGCTTCAAACGACGCGGTTGCGCGGCAGCGGTGTAACAACCGCTTTAACATTGGCGCTGTATTTGCCCACGCTGAAGTAAAAATCCTCAAGCCCTTTTTCAATCGAGGTTATCGTCGTGCGATCCAGTGCTTCCCCCACGCGCACACCGGATACCTCCAGGTTTTGCGTCAGCATGTCATCTTTAATCGCTTTATTCCCGGCGAAGGTGATAATGGCGATGGTAGGCCGCTCTTTGACCTGCACGATTAACGCCGTGCCATCGCGAAGTACCTGCACATCCTCAAAATTGCCGCTGGCAAACAGGGCGCGCACCGTTTCGCTGAGATCCTGCGGAGAAACCGTATCGTCCGTCCGCACCGGCATATTTACCAAGACGGCACCGGGTGTCACGCGCTGCAGCCCGCTGAAGGTAATATTTTTACCGTAAAGTCATCTGTACCGTAGGCAGCCAGGCTACTTAATAAGAGCAATCCAGGAAAATTCTTTTTCATCGGGTTTCTGTCAGGAACCTGTATTGAAATAAGGGGAACACAATAGAATTAAATCGTGTCAGTAAGTGGCCGTTGCGTTTGCCATGCCGACTCTGTTGATAACTGACTGTATTTTATTTTTTTGATTCCCTTATGTTTGGCTGTTTTCAAAAAAATTACATTCTGACGAGGCTTTTTTTACAGAGTGGAGAGCGGCGTTTTTTTGATCTTTATTTTTCGGAAAATTAACTCTGTGAGTTTTTCATCATTAAAGCGTAAATAAACTGCCTGATTTATTTTGAATAAAAGAACATCTATTGGCGTTGGCGGATTCATCCGGTTTTGTCAGCGCACCCCGCATCGGGAACTATCCGACAGGAACCGCGACGGGCAGGAGAGGATTCTGTTATAGTATCTTCTTTTGATTCAGAACAATGATGAAGTCCGAATGAGCTATCAGGTACTGGCCCGTAAGTGGCGTCCACAAGCGTTTACTGAAGTCGTTGGTCAGGAGCATGTCCTGACCGCGCTGGCTAACGGTCTTTCGCTGGGCCGTATCCATCACGCTTATCTGTTTTCCGGCACCCGCGGCGTTGGGAAGACGACGATTGCCCGTCTGCTGGCCAAGGGGCTGAACTGCGAAACCGGCATTACCGCCACGCCTTGCGGCCAGTGTGATAACTGCCGTGAAATCGAACAGGGTCGCTTTGTTGATCTGATTGAGATCGATGCCGCATCGCGTACCAAAGTCGAAGATACCCGTGACCTGCTGGATAATGTGCAGTACGCTCCGGCGCGCGGGCGCTTTAAAGTCTATCTTATCGACGAAGTTCACATGCTCTCGCGCCACAGTTTCAACGCGCTGTTGAAGACGCTGGAAGAGCCGCCCGAGCACGTCAAATTCCTGTTAGCCACAACCGATCCGCAGAAGCTGCCGGTGACCATCCTGTCGCGCTGCCTGCAATTCCATCTGAAAGCGTTAGATCAGGATCAGATCCGGGGCCAGCTTGAGCATATCCTGCAGGTTGAGCAGATTTCCGCTGAAACGCGGGCACTGCAGCTGCTGGCGCGCGCCGCCGACGGCAGTATGCGTGATGCGCTCAGCCTGACCGACCAGGCTATCGCCATGGGGCAGGGTGCGGTCACAACGGTGACGGTGAACGATATGCTCGGCACGCTGGATGACGAGCAGCCGCTGGCGCTGATTGAAGCGCTGGTCGATGCAGACGGCGCGCAGGTGATGGCGCTGCTCAACCAGGCGGCCTCGCGCGGTGTGGAGTGGGAAGCGCTGCTGGTTGAAATGCTGACCCTGCTGCACCGGATTGCTATGGTGCAGCTGCTGCCCTCGGCGCTTGGCGAGGATATGGCCACGATTGAACAGCGCCTGCGCGAGCTGGCGAGAGTGTTGCCACCCGCTGACGTGCAGCTCTACTACCAGACGTTGCTTATGGGGCGCAAGGAGCTGCCGCTGGCTCCGGATCGCCGCATGGGTGTTGAGATGACGCTGCTGCGTGCGCTGGCCTTTCATCCTAAAGCGGTGATTGCTGAACCCGTTGCCCGGCCGGCTATTATCGCTCAGTCTGTACCTCAACCTGTCCCTCAGGTTCCGCTGGCACCGCCATCTCAGCCAGCAGCCGCGCATACTATTCCAGATGCGCCGCCGCCTCAGGGATTGCCTGATACCACCAGCCAGCTGCTGCAGGCGCGCACTCAACTGATGCGCCAGCAGGGAGCAACCAAACCAAAAAAGAGTGAGCCGGCGGCGCAGGGTGCGCGGCCGGCCAGCTCTGCACTGGAGCGTCTGGCAGCCGCAACCGAACGTGGGCAGAAGCGCCCGCGACAGGATGCTGCACCCGCTGCACCGGTAAAAGAGGAAGCGTACCGCTGGAAGGCGCAGACGCCGAAGGAAGAGGTGAAAGCGGAGCCGGTAGCCACGCCGAAAGCGCTGCGCAGCGCGCTGGAACATGAAAAAACGCCGGAGCTGATCGTCAAACTGACGGCGGAATCGCTGGAACGTGATGCCTGGGCGGCAGAAATTGCCACCCTGACCATGTCACGGCTGGTGCAGCAGCTGGCGCTGAATGCGTGGAAAGAGGTGACGGACAGTGGCGTTTGTCTGCATCTGCGTTCCAGCCAGCGGCATCTGAATTCCCCGTCGGCGCAGAAGGCGTTGAATGATGCACTGAACAACGCCGCCGGTCATCCCATTGAATTAACCGTGGTGGAAGATGATAATCCGGCGGTGTTGACGCCGCTGGAGTGGCGGCAAAAAATTTATGAAGAGAAACTGGCGCAGGCGCGCCAGTCGATTATCGCGGATAATAATATTCAGACGCTGCGACGCTTTTTTGACGCAGATGTTGATGAAGAGAGTATCCGCCCTGTGTAACCCGCCGCATCACCGTTTTGTTGGTGTGGCCTGAGCGAAAGAGAGAAAACTTATGTTTGGTAAAGCCGGATTGGGTAACCTGATGAAGCAGGCCCAGCAAATGCAGGACAAAATGGCGCAGGTTCAGGAAGAGATCGCCAAAATGGAAGTGACCGGTGAGTCCGGTGCCGGCCTGGTGAAAGTGACTATCAACGGCGCGCATAACTGCCGTCGTGTAGAAGTGGACCCAAGCCTGCTGGAAGATGACAAAGACATGCTGGAAGATCTGGTTGCTGCGGCATTTAACGATGCGGCTCGCCGCGTTGCTGAAGCGCAGAAAGAGAAAATGGCCGCCGTGTCTTCCGGTATGCAGTTGCCACCTGGCTTCAAGATGCCGTTCTGATGCAGACCAGCCCGCTCCTTGAAGCACTAATGGAGTCGCTGCGTTGCCTGCCGGGCGTTGGGCCAAAATCGGCCCAGCGCATGGCTTTTCAACTGCTGCAACGCGATCGCAGCGGTGGTATGCGCCTGGCGCAGGCTCTGACTCGTGCGATGTCTGAGATTGGGCACTGCGCAGACTGCCGGACCTTTACCGAGCAGGAGATTTGTACCATCTGCGCGAACCCGCGTCGCCAGCAGAACGGTCAAATCTGCGTAGTGGAAAGCCCGGCGGATATTCATGCCATTGAACAGACCGGGCAGTTTTCCGGCCGTTACTTTGTGCTGATGGGCCACCTTTCACCGCTGGACGGTATCGGACCGGGAGATATCGGCCTGGATCGTCTGGAGCAGCGGCTGGAAAAAGAAACCATTCAGGAAGTGATCCTCGCCACCAACCCGACGGTAGAAGGTGAGGCAACCGCTAACTACATCGCCAGCCTGTGCGAACAGTATGGCGTGGAAGCCAGCCGCATCGCGCACGGCGTGCCGGTCGGCGGCGAGCTTGAAATGGTCGATGGCACGACGCTGTCCCATTCACTGGCCGGGCGCCACAAGATTAAATTCTGACCATTCAAACGGCACGAGTTTTCGTGCCGCCTTGAAAATCCAGCGCCTCTCCCCCATCTCTACCCTCAACGTTCATCAACCTGTTTTAGTTGAGGTAGCAATGACCATGAAAGGACAAGAGACGCGTGGCTTCCAGTCAGAGGTGAAACAGCTTCTGCACCTGATGATCCACTCACTCTATTCAAACAAAGAAATCTTCCTGCGTGAACTGATCTCCAACGCCTCGGACGCCGCCGATAAACTGCGCTTCCGCGCATTATCCACCCCCGATCTTTACGAGGGTGACGGCGAGCTGCGCGTACGTGTTTCTGTCGATAAGGAAAACCGTACTCTGACGCTGAGCGATAACGGTATCGGTATGCGTCGTGATGAAGTCATTGAAAACCTGGGCACTATTGCCAAATCCGGCACAAAATCCTTCCTGGAATCCTTAGGTTCCGATCAGGCAAAAGACAGCCAGCTGATTGGCCAGTTCGGCGTGGGCTTCTACTCGGCGTTTATCGTTGCGGATAAAGTCTCCGTGCGCACCCGTGCTGCCGGCGCTGCCGCTGATGAGGGCGTATTCTGGGAATCCGCAGGCGAAGGTGAATACACCATCGCGGATATCACCAAAGAAGATCGCGGTACCGAAATTACGCTGCATCTGCGTGAGGGCGAAGACGAATTCCTCGACGTATGGCGAGTGCGCAGCATTATCAGCAAGTATTCCGATCATATTGCGCTGCCGGTTGAGATTGAATCCCGCAACGAAGAAGACGACACCACCAGCTGGGAAAAAATCAACAAAGCCCAGGCGCTGTGGACCCGCAGCAAGTCTGAAATCAGCGAAGACGAATACAAAGAGTTTTATAAGCACGTTGCTCATGACTTCACTGACCCGCTGACCTGGAGCCACAACCGCGTGGAAGGTAAGCAGGAGTACACCAGTCTGCTGTATATTCCGGCTCAGGCGCCGTGGGATATGTGGAACCGCGATCACAAACACGGGCTGAAGCTGTATGTGCAGCGCGTCTTCATCATGGATGACGCCGAGCAGTTTATGCCGAACTATCTGCGCTTCGTGAAGGGGCTGATCGACTCGAACGATCTGCCGCTGAACGTCTCCCGTGAGATCCTGCAGGACAGCCGCATCACTCAGACTCTGCGCAGTGCGCTGACCAAACGTTCTCTGCAGATGCTGGAGAAGGTCGCGAAGGATGATGAAGATAAATATCAGAAATTCTGGCAGCAGTTCGGTCTGGCGCTGAAAGAAGGCCCGGCGGAAGACAGCGCCAACATCGAAACCATCGCGAAACTGCTGCGCTTTGCCTCAACCAGCAGTGAAGGCCCGGCGCAGACCGTATCGCTGGAAGACTATATCAGCCGCATGGTGGAAGGTCAGGAGAAGATTTACTTCATTACCGCCGATAGCTATGCCGCGGCTAAGAGCAGCCCGCACCTGGAGCTGTTCCGCAAAAAAGGCATCGAAGTTCTGCTGCTCTCCGATCGCATCGACGAATGGATGATGAGCTACCTGACCGAGTTTGACGGCAAGCCGTTCCAGTCCGTCAGCAAAGCCGACGATGCGCTGAGCAAGCTGGCCGACGAAGAAACCGAAGAGCAGAAGGAAGCCGAGAAGGCGCTGGAGCCGTTCGTTGAGCGCGTGAAAACGCTGCTGGGCGGGCGTGTGAAAGAGGTGCGTCTGACTCACCGTCTGACCGATACGCCGGCCATCGTCACCACCGACGCTAACGAAATGAGCACTCAGATGGCCAAGCTGTTTGCCGCTGCGGGCCAGGACGTGCCGGACGTGAAGTATCTGTTCGAGCTGAATCCGGATCACGCGCTGGTTAAACGCGCTGCCGATACTCAAGATGAAGCGCGCTTCGCCGAGTGGATCGAGCTGCTGCTGGATCAGGCACTGCTGGCCGAGAAGGGCTCGCTGGACGATCCAAACCAGTTTATTCGCCGCATGAACCAGCTGCTGCTGGGCTAATCATCGAGCAGATGAACTGAAAAGGGCTGGATTATCATCCAGCCCTTTTTTATCAACCTACACTGGCCTGTTTAGACTCCGCCGGATGCCTCTTCCAGCAGCCAGCGGCGGAACAGGGCGATCTCCCGTTCTTCACGCCGGGTTTCTTTCACCATCATCCACGTTGCACGATCCACTTCGGCGAAGCCCAGAGGGGCGATCAGCGATCCCTCCTGGATCTCTTTTTTCACCAGAATCTGCGGCGTCATAATAATGCCCATGCCGCTGCGCGCGGCCTGAATAGCCAGCGTCAGATTATCGAAGTGGCGTCCGGCCCAGAAATCGCCCCGTGCTCCGGTTTTTTTTGCCCATTCAGCCCAGGCGTGCAGCTTGGTATCGGCATGCAGAAGCGGAAGGGTAGCGAAATCGGTTTCATAGGTAAAACGATTAGCGAACTCCGGCGAACAGACAGGTCCAATATAATCGACGGTGATTAGCGTGGCCGCGATATCCTCTCCGACAGATTGCTCATGACTGACGATCAGCACATCGCAATACTCGTTACGTACGCGTTCAATATCGACATGAGTTTGAAACGTCAGGGCGATCTCCGCGTGGCGGCTGGTGAAGCGACTGATCCGTGGGATCAGCCACTGGGCAAGAAAGCTGGGGGCGCAGGAGATGGTCAGACTGTGCAGGTTACGCGCGCGGATCTTTTCGCATGTCGCTTCAATTTCGCCAAAGGTTTGTATACAGCAAACCTTCAGCCGCTCGCCGTCCGAGGTCAGCTGAACCCGGCCACCTACCCGCAGAAACAACGGTTTATCTAACCACTCTTCCAGCAGTTTGATTTGATGGCTGACTGCACTATGTGTTACGTGCAGTGATTGTGCAGCAAGACTAAAGCTTTGATGCAGTGCAGCCTGATGAAAATAGCGCAGAGCGCGCAGCGAAGGAAGTCCGGACATAGCCCTATCCGTTAGAAAATCTCACACCCAGTGTCTGTTTATATCATTTTAAAGTCCAGCCGATTTTACCTACTCTGACCCCGGAGTTATGAGCAGCCCAATTGCCTGAGAAAGAATACTTTTTCTTATAACTCCATATACATACAGCGATATTTTTTCTTGTCAGCCGACGATTACGCACAACAGCTATGTGAAGGAAAGGAAAATGACAAATCAGTATTCCGTAAAACCACAGCTCGTCATGTTCACCGGTGGTCGCGATAGTACGCTGGCAGCGTGTTATCTGATGTTACAGGGTATTCCTGTACACCTCTGGTCAGGAAACAGCGGATGTTCACTGCATCGTGGCATTTTAGCGCATCGCGTTGATGAATTAAGAGGTCGTTTCGGTGATTTGGTCGTCGAACATACCGTTGCTGATATCAGCGGAGCGTTTCGTTCAATCGCTATTGAAAATCTGGAAAGTGACATTCTTAAGTATCGAAAAAATCTGGTTCTTTTAGGCGAAAAGTTGGCTATTCATGCACATCTCGTCGATTTCTGCCATCGCAACGGAATTAACACCATTAACGACGGCATCACCCATTACCAGATGGAGTTCCCGGAGCAGCGTCAGGTGGCGAAGGCATTTCTGGTGGAGATGATGGCTCAGTACGACATCAACTATCAGTCACCCATCTATGAATTCGCCCAGTCGGCGGACGACGTGAAATACCGCCTGCTGCAATTGGGGATTTCCACTAAGTCTCTGGAAGGGATCAGTATTTTCGCCGACAGCTTCTCCACGCCTTCGGACGACGTGATCCTCGCCTATCTGCGTGAAAAAGCCCCGCTGGCGCAGAACATCGTGCGTTTCCTGTCCGGAGAAACCCTGCTGACCCCGGTGCTGAAAGCCAGCACTGTTGCCTGACTCAAACCGCTAATCGTGGCGTAACCATCGGGTTACGCTACGCGGAGTTTGCTATGAAAGTTATCGTTAAATGCGCAGCCATTATTATCAACCAACGTTCACTACTGCTGACGCGTAAACGCGGCACCAGCATCTTTATTTCCCCCGGAGGAAAGCCGCTGGCTGGTGAAGATCACCTCAGCTGTCTGAAAAGAGAACTTCAGGAAGAGCTGGGCGTACAGGTCAAAACCTTTCGTCCATTTGGCCTGTTCCACGGCTGGGCTGAATTTGAACAAACGGCGATTGAAAATCACGTCTATCACGTAGAAATCAGCGGCCAGCCGCGTGCGGGATCTGAGATAGAAGAAATTGCCTGGGTGAATTATCGCCTGCCTCCCTGCGAGATCGCCGTGGGGTCGATATTCCGCGATAACGTGATGCCGCTTCTTTTCCAGCAAGAGTTAATAAATTGATGGATACCTCCTCACTCTCCCTTCAGTTACAGCAGGTCCACGGTGACCAGTTTTATAAGCGAGCGCGTATGCTGAGAGATGAACTCCGTGAAGAACTGACCCGTGTCTACCGTCTGGAAAAGTATGAGCTGTTCCTGGTTCAGTCGGTACGGGTAGGATTGGTCATTCTTTCCCATCTGCTTCATAAGCAGGAAACGACACTTTGCCTTGCCAGGCATGCCCACTATCAACCGGTTAGCGAGCTGTTTAATTTTCCCAATACCCACTGTACCGGGCCGGGAACCTTACCGATTATCACTCACGTCAATCCCTACACGGCTGAAGTCAACAGTCTGAAAGGCATGAAAGGCAAAGGGGTCGTTGATGCTTCGCACAGTTTCGCAACCTGCCGTCACGACGAAATGATTGCTGACAGTTCCGTCTTTGTTGCTCCGCTGCACAAACATGCATCGCTGACTATCGGGCTGGCGGTCATTGCACTGCGCCCGGAAGACTTCAGCACCCTGATGCGCAGCGAGCTGCTGCTTTTTGAGGAGTCTACCGCATCCGATAAGCCGCTGATTGAGGCGCTGAACAATCTCCGCAGCCCCGACTGGCAGCCGTTCAATATGGCAAGCGTGGGAACTATCAGTTTGAAAGATGCGGGCGGCATGGATTTTGATTCGCTTGGTAACGCGGGCGGACCATTTGCCTGCTTTAGCGTGCCGCCGCTCAGCGAAGCATTAAAGAAGAAGGTGAAGGCGGCCGGGGCAAGCTATTTCGAACAAACCGGAACGCTACGGCTTTCCTGCTGGGTTCGTGGAGACGGTAGTCAGCAGATCGATATGACGGCAGAAATAAAACAACAGCTACAAGCCCTGTGGGAGGGGAGATGAAAAACGCATTACCGGTAAATGGCAACCTGATTGGCATTATGGGGGGGATTATTCTCAGTACCGATTCGGTGTTTATCCGCATGATGGGAATCGAGAATTCGTGGCTGATCGTTGCGTTGCGCGGCATCTTTATGTGGGGCATGTGCCTGCTGGTCTGGCTGCTGTGGCGGAAGAGTCGTTCAACGTTAGGCACGCCCTGGCTGACCCAGGAAAATGCGCTTTCGACGCTGTTTTTCTGCATTTCATCAGCCTGCTTCGTTAATGCGCTGAATCGCGGTAGTGTGGCGACCGTGCTGGTGATTATCTCCTCAACGCCGTTTATTTCGGCGCTGATTTCGCGGCTGTTCTTTAAGATGAGCATTGACCGCAGCGTGCTGCTGGCATCGCTGGCGGGAATAGTCGGCGTAGCAGTAGTGATGTCCGGTCGCGACGTGGGCCACAGCGGTATTGCCAACCTCTATGCATTGGGTACGGCGTTCTCCATGGCTCTGGCCTTTATCTTCACATCCCGCGTCAGCGGCGGGACGGCCGGTCTGCCTTCGCTGGGGGCAATACTGGCTTCGGTGGTGATTGTGCTGTGGTCCGGCAGCGATCTCCTCGAAAGTCTGAAAATGCTGACGCCGGCTCAGTATGGCTGGTCGATCGCGGAAGGTGCGCTGATTATGCCGCTGGCGATGGGATTGATCACCTTATCGACTCGTTTTGTTTCTCCGGCCAATGCCGGTCTGTTTTTGCTACTTGAGACGGCGCTGGCGCCGCTATGGATGTATCTCTTTATGGATGAAATCCCTACGATTCATGCAGTTATTGGCGGGGCGATCATTATTCTCGCGGTGGTGTCCCAGACCGTTTATGCGCGGCGCAGGGTTGGCGTACCGCGCTGCGCGGATGCAGGATAGCCGCGCGCTTCCTTGTGGTGAGCGGGCCATTAATGTTATGTTCATGCACTTGGATAAAGTACACATATAAGCAATTCGCAAGGGGATTTACGCAATGCGTATTATTCTGCTCGGGGCTCCGGGTGCAGGTAAGGGGACTCAGGCTCAGTTTATTATGGAGAAATACGGTATTCCGCAAATCTCCACGGGTGACATGCTGCGCGCCGCGGTTAAAGCGGGAACGGAGTTAGGTCTGAAAGCCAAAAAGATTATGGATGCTGGTAAACTGGTCACCGACGAACTGGTTATCGCGCTGGTCAAAGAGCGTATCGCTCAGGAAGACTGCCGTAACGGTTTCCTGCTTGACGGTTTCCCGCGCACTATCCCTCAGGCTGATGCCATGAAGGAAGCGGGCATTAAAGTCGATAACGTGCTGGAGTTCGCTGTTCCAGACGAACTGATCGTTGAACGTATTATCGGTCGTCGCGTTCATGCACCATCCGGCCGCGTTTACCACGTAACTTTCAATCCACCGAAGGTGGAAGGCAAAGATGACGTGACTGGCGAAGAGCTGATAACGCGTAAAGATGATCAGGAAGAGACCGTGCGTAAACGTCTGGTAGAGTACCATCAGATGACCGCGCCGCTGATTGCTTACTACAGCAAAGAAGCCGAAGCGGGCAATACTGCATACCACAAGATCGACGGCACACGTAAAGTGGCCGAAGTCAGCGCTGAGCTGGCAAAAATCCTCGGTTAAGTTGAAGAGGGCCGGATAAATCCGGTCCCTTTTACAGCAATTGGTTTTTCCTCCGCAATTTTCCGCTAGAATGTGTCTCGTTTTCATCTCCGCCGATGCCATCAAAAGGAATAACAATGAGGCAAGATAAGCCAGGCGTACTGCTGGTCAACTTAGGCACACCAGATGCTCCGACCACCTCCGCAGTCAAACGATATCTTAAGCAGTTCCTCAGTGATAAACGTGTGGTGGATACGCCGCGCTGGCTGTGGTGGCCCATTCTGAATCTTGGCATCCTGCCGATCCGTTCACCGCGAGTGGCAAAGCTCTATGCTTCCGTCTGGACCGATGAAGGGTCGCCGCTGCTGGTGTTCAGCAAGCGTCAGCGCGATGCGCTGGCGGCTAAGCTGGATATCCCGGTCGCGCTGGGTATGAGCTACGGCAATCCCAGCCTGAAAAGCGCCATCGATGATCTGATGGCTCAGGGTGTTAACAGGCTGATCGTCCTGCCGCTGTATCCGCAGTTCTCCTGCTCAACCGTGGCATCGGTATGGGATGGTATCAGCAGCGTATTTGCTGGCTACCGCAGCCTGCCAACGGTGCATTTCATCCGCGACTATGCCGATCATCCGGCCTATATCGCCGCGCTGAAGGTGTCGGTGGAGCACTCTTTTGCGCAGCACGGTAAGCCGGATCTGCTGCTGGCCTCGTTCCACGGTATTCCTCAGCGCTTTGCCAATGAGGGCGACGATTACCCACAACGCTGCCATGACACCTTTGATGCGCTAAAAATCGCGCTGGGCCTGAGTGACAGCGAAGCGATGCTGACCTTCCAGTCACGTTTTGGACGTGAGCCCTGGCTGACACCGTACACCGATGAAACCATGCAGGGCCTGCCCGCCAAGGGCGTGAAGCATGTGCAGGTGATAAGCCCGGGCTTCGCGTCAGACTGCCTGGAAACGCTGGAAGAAATTAACGAGCAGAACCGTGAGTTCTTCCTGCACGCGGGCGGCACCCGGTTTGAATACATTCCTGCGCTGAACGACGATGAAGCGCATATCAACATGATGCTGGAACTGGTCAATCAGTATCGCTAACTGACGCCGCGATCGGCTGTTGATCACCGCCGATCGCCTCGTTGCGCAAATATGCTATGATTGCAGCCTGCTTCCCCTTCTGGTCCTGCAATTATGAAATTCCCCGGTAAACGTAAATCCAAACACTATTTCCCCGTCAGCGCGCGCGATCCGCTGTTACAGGTCGCTCAGCCGGAAAACGAGGCGGCGAATAGCTGGATTGTGGGTATCGACCAGATCCTTGTTGATATTGAAGCTAAAGTGGATGATGACTTTGTGCGCCGCTATGGGCTCAGCGTAGGCCATTCGCTGGTGATTGAAGATAACGTGGCGCAGGCGCTGTATGAAGAGCTGATGGCTGAGAATCTGATCACCCATCAGTTTGCTGGTGGCACTATCGGCAACACGCTGCACAATTATTCGGTGCTGGCCGACGATCGCTCGGTGCTGCTGGGGGTGATGTGTAATAACATACAAATCGGCAGCTACGCCTACCGCTATCTGTGTCATACCTCAAGCCGCACCGATCTTAACTATCTGCAGGGCATTGACGGCGCAATTGGCCGCTGTTTTACACTAGTGGGTGACAACGGCGAGCGCACCTTTGCGATCAGTCCCGGCTTGATGAACCAGCTACGGGCTGAAAGCGTGCCGGAAGAGGTTATCGCCGGGGCGTCGGCGCTGGTGCTGACCTCCTATCTGGTACGCTGCAAGCCGGGCGAACCGATGCCGGAAGCGACCATGCAGGCCATCCACTATGCCAAAAAGCATAACGTGCCGGTGGTGCTGACGCTGGGTACCAAATACGTGATCGCCGATAATCCGCAGTTCTGGCGCGACTTTATGCGTGACCACGTATCGATCGTGGCGATGAATGAAGACGAAGCCTTTGAGCTGACAGGAGAAAGCGACCCGCTACAGGCATCGAATATCGCCCTCGACTGGGTGGACCTGGTGCTCTGCACCGCCGGGCCGAACGGTCTGTATATGGCGGGATTTACGGAAGAAGAGAGCAAGCGCGCCACCCGGCATCCACTGTTGCCAGGGGCGATCCCGGAATTTAACCAGTACGAATTCAGTCGCGCGATGCGCCATCAGGACTGTACTGTACCGCTGCGAATTTTTTCCCATATCGCACCCTATATGGGCGGCCCGGAGAAAATCATGAATACCAACGGTGCCGGTGACGGCGCGCTGGCGGCGCTGCTGCACGATATTACCGCCAATAATTTCCACCGCAGCAACGTCCCCAACTCCAGTAAGCACGCGCGCAGCTATCTGACCTACTCCTCGCTGGCGCAGGTGTGTAAATACGCCAACCGCGTGAGTTATCAGGTGCTGAATCAGCACTCACCGCGCCTGTCGCGCGGCCTGCCTGAGCGGGAAGATAGCCTGGAAGAGTCTTACTGGGAACGCTGATGCTGGGAGAGGTAAGGCCGGCGGGGCAGATTAAATCCGCCGGTCTGTTATCTCTGGCGGTGAGTCTATGAGTTAAAAAAGGGACGACGTGAAGCCGTCCCTTAATTTTATCGTCAGATCGGGCACTCTGCCGGCGCTTCAACCGGGTTGAGCAGGATCAGATTGAGCATGCTGTTAGCAATTTCACGCTCGCCCATCACCACGCGGTCGGCACCGCGCTCCATAATGTAATCCACTTCGTCGTCGTAGTGGGCGCGGGCGATAATCTCAATGCTCGGGCACTTCTCGCGAGTGGCGGTAACGATCTCTCCGGCCTCATAGCCGTTCGGGATGGTCAGCAGCATCCAGCGCGCGCAGTCGAGGCGCGCCAGGTCCATAATATCGCCCCGGGCGGCGTTGCCTAATACGGCTTTAATTCCCTGCTCGCGCAGCGCTTCAACGCGTGGGCGGCTGTTCTCAACGACCACAATCGGAATACCCGCTTCCATCAGGCGGCTGCCGAGCAGGCTGCCAACGCGACCAAAACCGACCACTACCGCGTGATTACACAGGTCCACTGGGATCTGCTTCTCTTCCTCTATCGCTTCTTCCATGGTTTGTTCTTCGATGGTTTCGGTTTTTTGCAGATAGCGTTCCAGCAGGGCAAACAGAATTGGGTTCAGCATAATCGACAGAATGGCGCTGGCCAGGACCAGATTGCGACCGGTTTCCGGCAGCAGATTCAGGGTGACGCCCAGTCCGGCCAGGATAAAGGCAAACTCACCGATCTGCGCCAGGCTGACTGAAATGGTCAACGCCGTACGTTTGGAGTGGCCGAACAGTCGGACGAGGAACAGTGCGGCAAGGGATTTACCGAAGACGATAATCGCCAGCGCGCCCAGTACCGCCAGCGGCTGCTGTATCAGGATCATCGGGTCGAACAGCATACCGACAGAGACAAAGAACAGGACCGCAAAAGCGTCGCGCAGCGGCAGCGTATCGTGGGCGGCACGGTGGCTCAGCTCGGACTCGTTAAGCACCATACCGGCAAAGAAAGCACCCAGGGCAAAGGAGACATCAAAGAACTCTACTGCGCCAAAAGCAATACCCAGCGCCAGCGCCAGCACCGCCAGCGTAAACAGCTCGCGCGAGCCGGTGGCGGCGCTACGGGCGAGTATCCACGGTACTACGCGGCGGCCAACCACCACCATCAGTACCATAAAGGCCACCACTTTACCGATGGTCAGCACCAGATCGAACAGCAGCAGGCTGATGCTGGCATTACCTTCTTCAAACATGCCGGCAATGGCAGGCAGCAACACCAGCGCCAGCACCATTACCAGGTCTTCCACAATCAGCCAGCCAATCGCAATTTGCCCGCGCTGGCTGTCAATCAGCTGACGCTCTTCCAGCGCACGGAGCAACACCACCGTACTCGCCGTGGAAAGGCACAGCCCGAACACGAATCCGGTGAGCATTGACCAGCCCATCGCCCATGAAAGCCCCATTCCCAGCAGTGTCGCCACGGCTATCTGTGCGATAGCGCCGGGAATGGCGATCGACTTTACCGCCATCAGGTCTTTTAGCGAGAAGTGCAGACCCACGCCGAACATCAGCAGGATTACGCCAAGTTCAGCCAGTTCGGGAGCAAGATTGGTATCAGCGACAAAACCAGGAGTGAAAGGACCAGCAAGAACGCCAGCCAGCAGGTAACCTACAAGGGGAGATATGCGCAGGCGGTTAGCCAGCATACCAAGGAGGAAGGCGAGAACCAGGCCTCCTACAATGGTGGTGATAAGCGGTGTGGTGTGGTGCATGCCTGTCTCCTTATGTACGCCTGCTCGTCATACTTCAAGTGGCGGATGCCCTGTTTTTTTGCCCTGGCCACTGTGCGATCTGTGCGCCGGGCTGGGGGCCTCCCGCTGTACTGCAACTCGAATTAATTAGAGTATAAATGTGTCCAGTTGTAAGTTTTCAGTGTATGGCATAATCCGCCGTGACGCTTGTGTTTATTAAGACTAATCGAAAAAAATATGAGCCATACGGTGAAATGTGTCAGTAATTGCGATTTTAGACACTTATCAGATTACAGTGCTGGTGTTGCCGGAGCGTTAACCGGTGCAAAAATCAGACAATTGCACCGGTAAGGGACTATTTACGCCGGTTATCAGGCAGGAAAGCCGTGAGAATACCGAGAAGCGGCAGGTAAGCGCAGATTTGGTAGACCAGTTCAATGCTGGTATGGTCGGCCAGCAGTCCTAACAGGGCGGCACCCAGCCCACCGATGCCGAAGGAAAAACCTAAAAACAGCCCGGAAACCATACTGATACGACCCGGCATCAGCTCCTGGGCATAGATCAGAATGGCGGAAAACGCTAAGGCCAGCACGAAGCCAATAATCACCGACAGCACCCCTGTCCACAATAAGTTCATATGCGGCAGCAGCAGCGTAAAGGGAACAACGCCGAGAATAGACGCCCAAATCACCCGCTTACGACCAATCTTATCGCCGATGGGGCCGCTAATGACCGTCCCCGCCGCGACGGCGAACAGGAAAATAAACAGATGCAGCTGGGCGTCCTGTACCGACAGGCCGAATTTCTGCATAAGATAGAAGGTGTAGTAACTGCTCAGGCTGGTGAGATAAAAATACTTAGAGAAAATCAGCATCAGCAGAATGCCGATCGCAAAGACGACCTGACGGCGCGGCAGCGGGCTGACGGCGGACACCGCGCTTTTCTTTGCCATTCGGTTTTGCGTCTGATACCAGCGGCTGTTTTGCAGCACCACCACAATCGCCAGCTGTGCCGCCAGCGAGAACCACACAACATTACCGCGGCCGTAGGGAGCAATCACCAGCGCGGCCAGCAGTGGGCCAGGCGAGCGACCAAAGTTACCGCCGACCTTGGAATAGCGACTGCGCCAGGCCGTGGCGCCCACCTGAAGCCATCCGCGCCACGCACGAGGATTCCGAGTGGAATACCGAGGGAACCGGTACCCACCAGCGCGGCGGCCAGCAGGACGGTAGTAAAGTTTCCGGTCAGCGCCAGCAGAATCAGGCCGGAAAGCGTGAAGCCCATCCGACGGGCAATGGCCACAGCTGGGGATGCTTATCGGTGTAGTGCCCAATCAGCGACTGGATCATATCTTTAAGCAGATGGGCAATGCTGATAGCGACGAGGATACTAAAAGCGGTGCGCCGAGCGGGCGATGAGCGAGAAGAGAGCGGGGATTCACTTGCCATTAAGTTAACCTGTCATCAATTTATGTTTTTATGAGAGCAGAGAAGCAAATTCGCTGCAAAGCCCTCTTTTATAACTAACAACCTTCGCGCGAGTAATTACCATTTAGAGCTATTTCAGCGCTGTGGTTGCGGGGCTGTCACAAAAAGTGAATACTTTTGCTGATTATTTTGCCAAAGCCGCATTTGTGCGGGTTTGTTTGCGGTTGATGAAACAAGGAGAAGCGCAGTGCTGGTATTCAATAAACGTATCCTGAGTGTGCTGGCCGTCGGGCTGCTTAGCGCGCCGCTGGTGGCACAGGCATGGGTAAAAGACCGTACCTATAAATTCACCGTGCTGCATACCAACGATCACCACGGGCGGTTCTGGAACAATGAACGCGGTGAATACGGGCTGGCGGCACAGAAAACCATGATGGATAAGATCCGTCTGGACGTGCAGTCGCACGGCGGGGCAGTGCTAATCCTCTCCGGCGGTGACATCAATACCGGCGTACCGGAATCCGACTTACAGGATGCCGAGCCTGATTTCCGCGGGATGAATCTGATCGGCTACGATGCCATGGCGATTGGTAACCACGAATTTGATAACCCGCTGTCGGTGCTTCGCCAGCAGCAAAAGTGGGCGAAGTTCCCGCTGCTTTCCGCCAATATCTATCAAAAAAGTACCGGCAAGCGCCTGTTCCAGCCGTACGCGTTGTTTAACCGTAAGGGACTGAAGATCGCCGTGATCGGCCTGACCACCGACGACACGGCTAGGATTGGCAACCCGGAAAACTTTACCGATATCGTGTTTCACAAACCGGCAACCGAAGCGAAAGCGGTGGTGGAAGAGCTGCGCGCAAAAGAAAAACCGGATGTGATTATTGCCGCTACCCATATGGGGCATTATGACAACGGTAATCATGGTTCGAATGCGCCGGGCGATGTAGAAATGGCCCGTGAATTGCCCGCAGGCTACCTGGATATGATCGTGGGTGGCCATTCACAGGACCCGGTGTGTATGGCGCAGGAAAACGTCAAACAGGCAGACTACGTTCCGGGCACTCCTTGTACGCCGGATCGCCAGAACGGCACCTGGATCGTGCAGGCCCATGAGTGGGGAAAATATATTGGCCGCGCCGATTTCACTTTCCGCAACGGCAAGCTGAAGCTGGAACATTACGAACTGGTACCGATCAATCTGAAACATAAAGTCACTAACGCCGACGGCGGCACCAGTTGGGTGAATTACACCGCGGAAATCGATAAAAATCCGGCGATGATGAAACTGCTGACACCGTTCCAGAAGAAGGGCGAGGCACAGCTTGGGGTGAAAATTGGCAGCGTTAATGGCCATCTTGAAGGCGATCGCAGCAAGGTTCGCTTCGTGCAGACCAATATGGCGCGATTGATCCTTGAAGGGCAGATTGAACGGACCAAAGCCGACTTTGCGGTGATGAGCGGCGGCGGCGTGCGCGACTCTATTGAGGCCGGAGATATCACCTATAAAGACGTGCTTAAGGTGCAGCCGTTCGGTAATACACTGGTTTATGTCGATATGAAAGGCAGCGAAGTGCGTGATTATCTGGCGGTAGTAGCTAACAAGCAGGTCGATTCTGGTGCCTATGCGCAGTTTGCCCGCGTCAGCCTGATTGCCGACGGCAGCGGGGTCAGCGACGTGAAGATTAACGGTGAATCGCTGCAGGACGATAAGATTTACCGTATGGCTACCCTGAGCTTCAACGCCACTGGCGGCGACGGCTACCCGGAAGTGGATAAGCAGGCCAGCTATGTTAATACCGGCTTTGTCGATGCGGAAGTGCTGAAGCAGTACATTCAGGGCCACTCCCCGCTAGATGCGGCGAAGTACCAGCCTGCCGATGAAATTGTGTACAAAAAAGCAGAGTAAAGCAGGCGTGAACGCCGGATACGGAGCACATTGGCGCTCCGTATCCGTACATTCAGGATGAGGTGTGTGCCTGGCTACGCTGCTCGCGTGAACGAATCAGGCGGTCACGAAGCATATCGTAGACCCAGTTGTACACCATCGTGTAGGGCAGGAAGAACAGGAAAAACCCCAGCTCAACCAGAAATGCCTGCCACAGCGTCACACCCAGCATCCAGGCTGCCAGCGGCAGACCAATCAGAATAAATCCGCCTTCGAAGCCCAGAGCATGCATCACGCGCAGCACCAGTCCACGCTGTATGCGTTCGCGCGGGAACAGCCTATCGAACCCGGCGTTATAAATCATGTTCCAGAGCATCGCCACGGTGGAAAGCATAATGGCCAGTGCACCCATCTGAAAAAGCGGTTTGTTCATAAGCCATGCGGCAACTGGGGAAATGATCGCGATGGCCACCAGTTCGTAGCCTGCAGCATGATAAAAACGTTCTTTCAGCGTACGAGTGGACATATGTCCTCCTGTGTGATTTAGGAAGCGTATTTTCTATCCTTTTGCTGCTAAGATAAAATGATTATCCATCGAAAAAAGCGATACATCAGCGATGCGTTATTCACCGGAATCTCTGGAAGCGTTTGTACAAACCGTAGAAAGCGGCTCATTTTCTGCCGCCGCGCGGGCGCTGCGTAAAAGCCAGTCAACGGTCAGCACGGCCGTGGCCAATCTGGAAAGCGACCTCGGGCTGATACTGTTTAACCGCGAAGCTCGTACCCCGGTGCTGACTGAAGACGGCCAGCGGGTGCTGACGCAGGTTAACGTTATTCTCAATGCCGCAGCACAGCTGGATGAACTGGCGATGCGCCTGGCGGGCGACGTCGAGCCCTGTTTACGGCTGGCGATCTCCGATTTCTGGCAGGCCGATCATCACGAACATCTGCTTAAACGCTTTGCCAGTCGTTATCCGGATATTGAGTTTGAATGCATGATTGCCGAAGATGGCGATGTTATCGATCTGCTGCAAAGCGGCAGGGCGCATGTCGGCGTGATCCGCGTGCAGGACCGCTATCCGGCAAATATCAGCCTGCGACGTCTGCAGGTGGAAGCCAAAATGGCGATTTACCTGCATAAGGATCATCCTCTGGCGCAGCAGGATAGCGTAACGGAGGTCGAACTGCAGGGTATCCGCCAGCTGCGGCTGAATACCTGGGCTGAACAGGAACCGATGCCGGGAGGTAAAATCTGGCTGGCACCGTCGTATCTGCTGCTGCTGGAGATGGCGGAGCAGGGATTTGGCTGGAGTGTGCTGCCGCGCTGGCTGACCGAACAGTTTGGCCATCGGCTGCTGCGTGAATTGCCGGTGACGGGCTGGCCGCAAAACATTCGGGTGGATGTTGCCTGGTCGCGGCTCTCACCGCCCGGCCCGGCTGGGCGCTGGATGATTGATCAGTTGGTCAGCCAGCGACCGGATTAATCGCGCTTGGCGATATCGGCAAAACCGGCGTTAAGCAGTTTTTCCAGGTCACCCGGAGCCAGTTCGAGATCCAGCCCGCGCTTGCCGCCGGAAACATAGATCGTTTCAAAGTGCTGTGCCAGATGGTCAATGACCGTCGGCAGGCGCTTTTTTTGCCCCAGCGGGCTGATGCCGCCCAGAAGATAGCCGGTGCTGCGCTGGGCGAACTGCGGATCGGCCATCTCGACTTTTTTGGCTCCCAGCGCTTTCGCCACTTTCTTCAGATCCAGCTGGCCGGCAACCGGAGTGACGGCAACTGCGAGGGTTTTATTATCGCCGTTGATCGCCACCAGCAGCGTTTTATACACTCGCTCGGCGTCAAGATTGAGCTTACGCACTGCCTCATCACCGAAGTTGGTTTCGTTGCTATCGTGCTCGTAAGGATGCAGCGTAAAGTTTACTTTTTGTTTTTCTAATATTTTTACCGCCGGAGTCATCGCTTTAATCCTTCCTGTTCATTCCGCGCGCACGCCGCTTAAAATTGGTGAATAAAAGTACTGGAGAAAAAGTGCGCATTGAGCGACAATCTGCCCCGCGTCAGCACCCGTGCTGATAGATAACCAAAATCATAAAAACTTCATTATTGACTGGCCGATAGAGATATCGGCCATTTTTTTTAGCGCCCCAGCAGATCCGGGAGATTTCCCTCACCGTAAAGATGCAGTGCGCCAACCGCTAAAATATAACGCCCCGCTGGCAGTGCGTGCAGCTGCTGGCACCATCGCTCATTACGCTGATGCATCAGTAAATCGCTCAGGCTGCTGCTGAAGGTATCCGGCAGTACCGTTTTTCCACTGCTGCCCGGCGGGGCCTCCAGCCACCAGCTGACCATCGTTTGCAGCAGCCGGGCATTAACGTGCCAGTGCTGCAACGTATCTTCCAGTAGCATCATGCCTTGATCCGGCAGAGATTTAAGCAGCGCCAGCTGGGTTTCCGGCCCTTCCAGCTCAATGATTTTAATCTGCCGTTCTTTCGCCGTCTGCAACAGCTGGTAATCAATGCCGCAGTCGGCGCGTAGCCCGAGCCGCTGCGCCTGCTGCGCCTGGAGCATCAGCGCCACTTGCCAGGCTGGCAGGGTATCGATACGCGGCAAATCGATATTCAGTTCACTGCACAGCTTTTCCAGCAGCTGAAATCGTTCGGCAGACAACCGCTCTGCCAGTGGGGGGCAGATCTCACTATCGCTGAAGGGGGAGCCGCCGGTAGTGATATCTGCTTCTACAATCAGGGCATCAGCATACTGCAGCTGATTGAGCAACTGCCCCGGCAGCGGAGACATATTGCGCGTGCCCATATGGATACTGCCCACCAGATGCAGGTGCCTCTGGCCCAGGGAAATATCCAGAGCCGGATAACGATACTCTACCGGCCAGAACTTGCGTGACAGCTGCCGCAGTGCGTGAATGACCTTCCCCATTGTTCCCCCGGCGGATCGCGTTTATAGTCCTCATGCTAACGCGATAAGTCGCTAAGCGACAGGGCAAAACGCAGCACTACAGTCCGTGCTCTGAAACGTTAATCCTGCGGCGGACGGTAGCGAATCAGGCGGTTTGCATTACTCACCACGGTGATTGAAGAGAGCGCCATCGCCGCGCCGGCCACGACCGGATTCAGCAACGTACCGGTCAGCGGATAGAGTATTCCAGCCGCAATCGGGATGCCGCAGGCGTTGTAAATAAACGCGCCCAGCAGGTTCTGTTTCATATTGCGCAGGGTGGCTTTAGCAATCGCCAGTGCGTCCGCCACGGCGTTCAGATCCTGACGCATTAAGGTAATCGCTGCTGTTTCAATGGCAACATCGCTGCCGCCGCCCATCGCAATGCCGACATCGGCCTGCGCCAGCGCCGGGGCATCATTAATACCGTCACCGATCATCGCTACCTGCTGGCCCTGCTGCTGAAGCTGGCTAATCGCCTGAGCTTTGCCTTCAGGCAGTACTCCCGCTATTACTCGATCGATACCTGCTTCCCGGGCGATGGCGTTGGCAGTGATCTCATTATCGCCGGTCAGCATCACCAGCTGATAGCCGCGGCGATGCAGGCGCTGCAATGCACTGACGCTTTCCTGACGCAGCGGATCGCGTATGGCAAATAGCGCAACGATTTTTCCCTCAGCCGCCAGCAGCACCGGCGTGGAGCCATTGGCGGCATGCTTAGCCAGCGTTCCCGTAATCTCGCTGGTATCGATCTTTTGCTGCTCCATCAGCGCCAGATTACCCAGCAGCAGCGGTTTGCCGTCAAGTATGCCGCTAACCCCCAGGCCCGGTATTGTACGAAATTGCGCAACTTCCGGCAGCAACGCTATCGCCGCGTGGTCGATAATCGCTCGCGCCAGCGGATGGCTGGAGCCCTGCTCGAGGGCCGCAGACTGGCGCTCAACGTTCGCTGCCGTCGCGCCATTAAATAGTACAACTTCTACCACGCGCGGTGCGCCTTCGGTCAGCGTACCGGTTTTATCAAACACCAGTGTGGTCAGCGTGCTGGCACGCTGAAGTGCATCGGCATCACGCACCAGCACGCCAAATTCAGCCGCGCGACCTACGCCGGAGATAATCGACATCGGCGTTGCCAGCCCCAGAGCGCAGGGGCAGGCAATGATCAGTACGGTGGTGGCAATCACCAGCGTATAGACGATCTGCGGCGCGGGGCCGACAAAATACCAGATCGCCGCGCTCAGCAGGGCAATCAACACCACTACGGGAACAAAAACCGCAGAAATTTTATCAGCCAGCTGACCGATTTCGGGCTTGCTGCTCTGTGCCTGGCGCACCAGCTGAATAATTCGCGAAAGCGTGGTGTTTTTACCGATCGCCTGCGCGCTGAACAGCACGCTGCCGTCCTGAAGGACCGTTCCCGCGTGAACGGTATCGCCCAGTGATTTTTGCTGCGGGATGGCCTCGCCGGTCAGCATCGCCTCATCCAGCCAGGCTTCGCCCTGCACAATGGTGCCATCGACCGGCACGCGATCGCCGGTAGTCACGCGTAGCGTCATACCCAGCTGAACTTCGCTCAGCGGCAGCACTTTCTCGCCGGAATCGGTGACAACGCGAGCGGTTGGGGGAGTCAAATCCAGCAGCTTTTCCAACGCCTGCGAGGAACGCTGGCGGGCGCGCTGTTCCAGCATATGGCCGAGGTTAATCAGGCCGATAATCATCGCGCTGGCTTCGTAATAGAGGTGGCGGGCTTCCATCGGGAACCATTCAGGCCACAGATTGACGCTGATGGAGAAGAGCCAGGCCGCACCAGTGCCGAGGGCCACCAGGGTATCCATGGTGGCGGTGCGATTCATCAGGCTGCGCCAGGCGCTGCGGTAGAAATGCCCCCCGGCGACGATCATCACCAGCAGGGTGAGTACGCCAACGACCAGCCAGCCGCTGCGGTTCTCTGCGGTGAGCATCATATTGTCACCGATCATCCCCCAGCCCATAAGCGGAACACCGAGGGCTAGAGCCAGCGCGGCCTGCCAGCGGAAGCGGCGCGTGGCGCTTTGCGCACTCTGCTGCTGCTTTTCGCGGCGTTCGGTTTCATCTTCGATAATTTCGGCAGCGTATCCCGCGTTGCTGACCGCATCGATCAGCGTTTGCGGCGAGGCGGTGCCGAGCACCAGCGCACTGCGCTCAGCGAGGTTAACCCGTGCCTGGCTGACGCCTGGCACGTTTTGTAAGGCATTCTGTACTCGTCCGACGCAGCTGGCGCAGCTCATGCCGTCAATCAACAACTGATAGCTGTCGCCAGCGTCGGATGCCGGAAGCTGGGAAACGGCCGCTGTCAGCGCTTCCGGCTGAGGTTCTGATTCTGTCAGCGGATCAGACTTTGGGTAGCTGTCGTCCGCTGACAGGGTGGCGTGATAGCCTGCGCCTTCCACGGCGGCAATCAGCACTTCTGCGCTGGCGGTACCGGTGACGCGTGCTTCACTTACCGTAACGTCGGCCTGTTCAACATTATCGAGTTTGACCAGCGTTTCCTGAACCCGTTTAACGCAGTGGCCACAGGTCAGGCCATCCAGTGCCAGTAGTGTGGTATGTGACATAGAAAACTCCTTGTTGCCCGGTTTGACCCGGTGCGTAATTTACAGTAGTTATGAAGGTTAAACCTTCCATCAAGGTGAAGGTCAAGGAGCAAGTATGAATATCAGTGAGGTCGCCAGAAAAACCGGTCTGACCAATAAAGCAATTCGCTTCTATGAAGAAAAAGGGCTGGTCACACCGCCGCTGCGTAGCGATAACGGCTATCGCACTTACTCGGCTAAGCAGCTGGAAGAGCTGACGCTGCTGCGCCAGGCGCGGCAGGTCGGGTTTAATCTTGATGAGTGCCGGGAAATGGTCAGCCTGCTCAACGACCCGCAGCGGCACAGCGCCGATGTCAAAGCGCGCACGCTGGAAAAAGTGAAGGAGATTGAGGATCATATCGAACAGCTGGCGCAGATGCGCCTGCGGCTGCTCGAGATGGCAGCCAGCTGTCCCGGCGATGACAGCGCGGACTGCCCGATTATCAATCACCTGGCAGGCTGTTGTTCAACGAAAAAACCGGCTTAATTCTCCTGGCGCGCAACCTGCAGGGTAATACCCTCAACGGCGATCACGACAATGTCGCAGCCCGCGGGCAGGTCTTCCGCTGCCTGCACGCGCCAGTTTCCGTCACCAATTTTCACGTGGCCAAAACCGTTGACGAGGGCACTGTCCAGCGTCAAACGGCGGCCAATAAGCTGCTGACCGCGCTGATTAAGTGAGGAGGGCGGCAGGCGACGATTGCGGCGCTGTAGCCAGCGATGCCACCACAGCGCGGCAAGTACGGTCAGCACTGCAAAACTTATCCCCTGCCATTCCCATGGCATCGGCACCAGCCACACCAGCAGAGCAAGCAGTACGGCAGCAATGCCGCTCCACAGCAGATATCCGCTGGTGCCCAGCATCTCGGCAGCCAGCAGCAGCCCACCCAGCGTCAGCCACAGCCACCAGGGATTTGCCAGCAGTTCAACAATCATCAGCGATTCCGCCCAGGTTTACGCTCACCGAGCAGTTCGCTGATACCGGCAATAGAGCTCAGCAGGCTGCTGGCATCCAGCGGCATCATCACCACCTTACTGTTGTTTGCGGCCCCGATATTTTGTAACGCATCGGTATATTTTTGTGCCACGAAGTAGTTAATCGCCTGAATATCCCCGGCGGCAATCGCTTCAGATACCATCTTAGTGGCTCGCGCTTCGGCTTCGGCACCACGTTCACGCGCTTCAGCTGCAAGGAATGCGGACTGGCGTTCACCTTCTGCTTTCAGGATCTGCGACTGCTTTTCCCCTTCCGCACGCAGGATCGCTGCCTGGCGAACGCCTTCAGCTTCAAGAATATCGGCTCGCTTGGTACGTTCGGCTTTCATCTGAGCGTTCATCGAGGCGATCAGCTCCGCCGGTGGCCGCACGTCGCGGATCTCAATGCGGGTGATTTTCACCCCCCACGGGTTGGTGGCTTCATCAACGATTTGCAGCAGGCGGGTGTTGATATTGTCTCTTTGCGAGAGCATCTCATCCAGCTCCATTGAGCCGAGCACCGTACGCATATTGGTCATGGTAAGGTTGATGATCGCCAGCTCAAGATTACTGACCTCATAGGCTGCGCGCGCCGGATCGACCACCTGAATAAAGCAGACTGCATCAATAGTCACGCTGGCGTTATCCTTCGAAATAATCTCCTGAGAAGGAATATCCACCACCTGTTCCATCATATTAATTTTTCGGCCAATGCGATCCATAAAAGGGATCACCAGATTTAAACCGGGCTGTAGCGTGTTGGTATAGCGGCCAAAGCGTTCGACGGTCCACTGATAACCCTGCGGGACAATTTTGATACCGGACCAGACAATGATCAGAGCCAGAATGATAATGACGGGAATGACAGCAAGCATTAATAACCTCCGGATTGTTATTATCAGGGCCGATTCGCTTCTGCCCTGCAGCTATCAGTTTGCTGTATTTATGCGCGCTAGCATAGCCGCACAGTTTTTTTTTTGCCCATCCAGCGCTAATTTGCGCGACGTTACGCAGAATGGTCGATATTTTGCAGAAAACCACCGATAGCTTTGTCCCGCTGCTGGAAGAGAGCTACAATTTCTTCCACGGCTTTTCCCGCTTCATTTTTCCAGGCAAGAGAAAGCGGTGAAGGTTGCCGCTGATTAGCGACCTCGCAGCTGACCAGCTGGCCGCTGTTGATATAACGCTGGCAGAGTTCCGCAGGCAGGAAGCCAACGCCTAATCCCTGCAAATGGCACTCCAGCTTGCTGCTCAGATCGGGAACGATAATTTCTTTTTGCCCCGGTAGCAGCCAGGCCACCCGTTTGGTCAGGTTGCGTGAGGTGTCTTCGATATTGATCGCCGGCCATGCACGCAGTTTGTCCTCATGCAGCGGCTCCTCGCAATCGGCGAGAGGATGATCCGATGCCACCACAAACAGCCAGCTGACGCCACCCAGTTCCAGCATACTGACGTTGTTAGCCAGTGCTTCCGAACCGGTCACGCCAATTGCCAGTTGGAAGTCGTCATGCAGCAGGGAATCCCACACGCCCATATACACCTGGCGGGAGATCAGAAACTGAGTCAGCGGGAATTTTTGATGCAGGTGCGCCAGCAGTCGGGCCACGGCCTGCGGTGAGTAGAGCAGATTATTAATCACGATGTTCACCTGGCGCTCAACACCGTGATTAATTTGTTGCAGTTCACCCGGCATGGCATCCAGCCACGCCAGCCACTGCCGGCAGCGTTCCAGCAGGTGATCGCCCGCTGGCGTCAGCTGCACGATGCGGGTGGTTCGCATAAACAGCTGGGTACCGACATCCTCCTCCAGCATTTTTATCCGGTAGCTGATGGCCGCAGGGGTTTTGAACAGCGCTTCGGCCGTTTTAGAAAAGCTGTGGCTTTCCGCCACGTGGATAAAGGTACGGATAGTTTCCTGGTCAAGCACAGAGAATAGGCTCCTGATAAACACGCCCAATAACCGGACGGCAAACGCTAAGCCTAACAGGATAATAGCTGACGAATGATGATGCAGAGCCAGAAAAGAGTTGATGAATGTTGCAGAAAGTTGAAAGGGACTAACAGTTACTACAGACCATGCCGTAAATGGCATGGTCCGTCCGGTTTACATCAGCAGTCTACATCGCGATTGCAGTCTTTTGAGTAGATGTAGCTGAACTCCTCTTTACCTACCGCGTATCCCGCCTGCGGTACATAGGCGCCCATAAAGATGTAGTCGCCTTTTTTCACCGGTATCCATTCGTTATCAAGGTTGTACACGCCTGCGCCGGTCAGCACATAGGCTCCGTGCTCCTGCACGTGGGTTTCCACGTAACCGTGGCTGGCACCGGGCTTGAAGGAGAGAATATGCATGTTCATATCAAAACCCAGCTCTTTCGGCAGCAGGTCCTGCAGGGTGACGTCGCTCATTCCCTCATAGTGAATTTTCTCGAGGTTTTTCACGTTGTCGCTGACTACGTGGGCCTCGTAGCCTTTGATGCGCTGGTAGGTTCGCTTATACAGGAACAGCTGGCTTGGCTGGCCGTCGTTGGTATTTTCCAGGCACAACGTCACGCCCGCGGGACAATACAGATAGCCACCGCTGGTCAGGGGATAGTGGGTGCTGTCGGCAGAGGCGGTAACCTTACCGTCAATCACATAGACGAAGGTTTCAACGTTTTCTCCGCCAAATCCTTGCTGGTTGCGCCCCCCATCGTGCAGGGTGACCAGATAATCCACGAAAGTGGCACCGAGCTTTGGCGTGGCCAGAATAGTAACGTCGCAGTTTTCAAAACCGGGAATGACGTTTCTAACCAGGCCTTCCGGTGGGATCAGCGCATAGTTTTTACGTTTAATAATTGAGCGCGATGCCAGAAGATCTTTTGGATAGCCAATCTGATTCGTAAAGTATCCCATAATAATTCTCCTTAAAAATTTAGCGGCCACCTGGCTGGTGGCCGGATACAGCGTTATGCCTGTGCCGCAGTCTGACGTTTACTTTTCTGCTTCATCAGTACGTTCACGATGAAGAAGATCAGCGTACCCAAGACCAGAATGCCGGCTGAAATATAGAAGCCCATCACCTTGGAACCGGTGTTGTCGGAAATCACCCCGGTCAGGAAGGGGGCGATCACCGAAGAGGACATGCCGAAGAAATTAAAGACGCCGAAGCTGGTGCCGTAGCCTTTCTTCGGTGCGTTATCGGCAACGAATGAAATCATGATCGGGTCAACTGCCAGCTTGCCCAGCAGTCCGTAAAGGATCAGGCTGATCAGCAGCGTGGTGGAGTCCGGTGAAATCACCGTACAGACCAGCATCACCGCCGCACACAGCTCAAGGAAGATGATCAACTGGACTTTTTTGTTACGGAAACGATCCGACATGCGGCTGAAGAACAGCGCACCCGGAACGGAAGCAAAGGCCACCAGCGCGGAGGAGAAGCCGATCGCTACGCCTTCAAATCCACGCTCCTGCTGCAGGAACGACGGCAGCCAGGTGACGATCATGTAGTAGCCGTAACAGGTAGCGAAATACATCAGATACGCTGAAATCATGCGTATGCTGAACAGTCCGCTAGCTTCGTTCGTTTCTTCCTGTGCGGCGGCTGCAGTGGTGCTGGCCGGCTGGCTGGCCAGATGGCTACTGAAAGAACCGCCTTTAATCACCACGGCAAAGACGAGGGTCATGATCACCAGCAGGGCGGTGATCATAAAAATTGTCAGCTGCCAGTCCATCCCCATACTTTTCACCAGCAGGCTGGAGGCGATCAGACCGATGGCCATCCCCAGTGCTGAACCGCTGTTGATAATTGCCGTAGCAAGACCACGACGCTCCAGCGGAATATTTTCTGACGACAGCGAATAGGCAGAGCCGTAATAAGAGCCACAGCCCATACCGGCAAGCAGGCTGCCTACATAAACCATGGTCAGGCTGGTAGCGTTACCAATCAGCAGCGTGGCGATAATAAACAGGCAGAAGCCCGGTATCAGCACGACCTTTTTGCCGAACTTATCGACCAGAATCCCGGATGGGATCTGCATACCGGTGTAGGCAAAGAAATAGAAGCTGGCGATCAGCCCCATTTCCGCGTTGGAATGCGAGCCAATGGTGGCCTGAATTTCAGGGAAGATAGGTGTCAGAATGGTGCGATAAATCCAGATCACCGCCCAACCAAGACAGAGGACAACGACGATTTTCTTCCAGTACAGCGGATCGAACCCGCTACTGGGTGCCACTTTACCATTACTCACAGGCTGCCTCCCTCTTCGGTCCAGGCGAGTTGATAAAGGGTATGGGCCAGCACTTTCACCCCTTCCGCCAGGTCATAAAGATGGGTTTTTTCCGCCGGGTTGTGACTGATGCCATCGATGCTTGGCACGAAGATCATCACCGTTGGTACGTGCGGAGAGAAAATTTGCGAATCGTGGCCTGCGCCGCTATGGATCAGGCGGTAATTGACTTTGTGTTTTTCACACAGATGGCTGACGCACTCAACCAGCTGCTTATCCATTGGAATGGGCTTCTCGTCCATCCAGCGGTCGATCTCAATTTCAATACCCATTTCGTCGCAGATACGGCGCATATCCGCTTCAATTTCCAGCGTGAATCGATCCAGCGCGGCCGCATCGGTATGGCGGCAGTCCATGGTGAAATGCGTAAAGCCGGGAACCACGTTGACCGTATTGGGCTTCGGTTCCACCTTACCGAAGGTCAGCACCAGCGGATCGCCTTCCGCACGGGCTTTGGCAATAGATTCGGTACAGATGCGGCTGAAGGCATAGACCGTATCGCGGCGATAGCCCATCGGCGTGGTACCGGCGTGATTTGATTCACCTTTCAGGCGGATGTCGTAGCGGCGCTGGCCAACGATGCTGGTCACCACACCGATGGTTTTTCCTTCGGTTTCCAGCACTTTGCCCTGCTCAATATGAATTTCAACGAAGGCGGCGATATCTTTGCGTACAGGCTGCCCTTCGGGACGGAAATCGAAGCCTGCGCTGTGCATCGCATCGACAAAGTTGACGCCTTTGGCATCAGCAATATTTTCCACATCCTGGCGTCGCGCCTGGCCAAAAATGTTTTTACTGCCCCAGAAGACGTATGGGAAGCGGCTGCCTTCCTCTTCGGCCAGCGCAATTACTTCCAGTGAACGCAGCGGGGGGCCGTAGGTGTCTTTCAGAAAGTTTGCGGCGAGAAAAGAGGCTTCAATACCGAACTGGCCGTCGAGATTACCGCCGTTGACCACGGTATCAATATGAGAGCCGGTAAGAATGGTCTGTTCGGGATATTTCGATCCGGTCAACCGGGCTGACAGGTTACCGGTGGCATCGTGCGAGGCGGAAAATCCGGCGGTTTCGAAAATCTGCTTCAGGGCTTTCTGCGCCTCTACCCACTCTTTGGTGTACAGCAGGCGCGTCATGCCGCCGGTTGGATCGGCGCCGATTTTAGATATTTTTCCGGAAATATCGGTAATGTCTTGTCGGAAATCTTTCATCTTTATCTTCCCGCTATGCAATTCCCTGGGTAAAGTAAAGTGCGTTAAACGTACATTTAATCAGCAGCCCTGCTTTGCCCGGATTATTTATAAGACGTTACGGCGGTGGCATTTATTTAAACGATGCCAGCGCCGCGGTGATTTATTGCCACGACGTTAGCTGGCAAACGGATCTTTATGATCGTACGATTTTTGATAAATATCGTCAGAAATCAGGTACTGATATATTTCGTCTACAATGTCGATGCCGTCACGATCGCTTTCAATTTCACGAAGATGGCTACCCTGGCCAGGATAAAGCACTTTTTCCACGCCCGGTGCCGGTTTAACTTCATTCAGCTCTTTCATGACCTGGCTAATATTTTTACGGAAACTACTTTCATTGGTGAAATAGCTCGGATTTAGCACAATATGCAGCTGCCCCAGTTCGCGACCTGCGCTGAGATCGTGATACATCGAACTGACATGTTTACCGAAAGGCAGGCCCAGCAGAATGCCGGAAAGGATATCAACCATCATCATCAGTCCGTAGCCTTTAGGCCCGGCGATCGGCAGCAGTCCGCTGACGGCGAAAGGATCGGTGGTGTTTTTGCCTTCGGCATCAACGGCCCAGGTATCCGGGATCGGCACGTTGCGTGAACGGGCGTCCAGCACTTTGCCCCACGCCTGCACGGTGGTGGCCATATCAAAGGTAATATTCTCGTCGCCTTCCGCCGGTGCGGAGAAAGCGATCGGGTTGGTGCCGTAATAAACGTCTGCGCCGCCGTAGGGGACGACCATCGGATCGGACTGACAGACGGAAATCCCAATCATACCGGCTTTTGACGCCTGCTGGACAAAGTAGGAAAGTGCACCGCTGTGGCCGATGCGGCGAACGCCGACCACCGCCACGCCGTTTTCTTTCGCCATTTCGATGGCGCGATCCATGGCCAGCTTCGCGGCTACGTGCCCGGCACCGTTGTCGCCGTCAAAAATCGCGCTGCAGGGACCTGTTTTTTCAAAGGTGAAGTGGGGCTGATTGTTGGTGCCTCCCTTGCTGATGCGCTCTGAGTAATATTCTACCCTTACCGCTCCGTGAGAATGGATGCCGCGTGCATCAGCATGTACCAGAACATCCGCGACGATACCGGCATGTTCCTGGCTTAGTCCGGCGGAATGAATTTTATTCCGAATAAGTTGATATAATTCTTGCTTAGAGACTTTCATAAATAGTCCTTTGGTTACTGCGATTTAATTAATCCACCTCTGCGGCCTAATGTATAAAGCTGGGAGTTAAATAATGTGATCCAGGCAGGCATTATTCCATTGGCTCAAATTTTCTTTGAATGCACCGGTGATTGTTAGAATATTTCTAACAAATAATCCCTTCTTTTTTTAGTGAATTTATTAATCAGGCGGGTATTCGACGATTTTTTCTAACAATGGATAAAGTGTGATAGCACTCACCTTTATCAACCCTTTTTATTTGTAGTTTTCCAGGCAGCAATAATGGCTCGGAAATATACAGGTTATGAAAATATTTAGCCGCCGTTAATGATTGTGATGTTCACAAGATGTTTAAGGATATTACTATGGTCCATGCTTTTCTTAAAAAAGGGAGTTTTCAGGACTCAGTCAGCCTGATGCTAATTTCCCGCAAGCTCAGCGATTCCCCACGCGTTGATGAAATATCGGTGATGATGGGGACACCCGCGAATAAATCCCTGCTGGAGGCCACCGGCTTCTGGCACCCGGAATTTAATGAGGCAACGCCTAACGATATCTGCGTGGCGATCAAAGCCGAATCCGCCGATGGATCCATTACATCAGAAATTGCCGACGAACTCGATGCGGCATTGAAGGCGATTGCCCAGGGCCAGCAGGGCGGCAAACGCCTGCTTAAGGCCCGCAGCTGGCGTACTGCACGGCAGAAACTGCCGGATGCCAATCTGGTACTCATTTCGATCGCCGGCGAATATGCCGGGCAGCTGGCCGATCAGGCGCTGGACGACGGCTGCAACGTGATGATGTTTTCCGACAACGTCAGCGTGGAGCAGGAACGCGCACTGAAAACCAAAGCCAGCGAAAAAGGACTGATCGTGATGGGGCCGGACTGCGGCACCGCCAATATCGCCGGTGCACCGCTGGCCTTTGCCAACGTGGCCCCGAAAGGCTGCATCGGTATTATCGGCGCATCGGGCACCGGTATTCAGGAACTGACCTCGCAAATTACCCTCGCAGGGCAGGGTGTTTCTCATGCTATCGGCCTGGGCGGCCGTGACTTAACCGCCGACGTGGGCGGCATCAGCGCCCTCAGCGCGCTGCATATGCTGGCCGCCGACCCACAGAGCAAAGTGCTGACGTTCGTTTCCAAACCCCCTGCTGAAGCGGTACGTGCCCGGGTTATCGCCGAAATGAAAACCCTCGGCAAGCCGGTAGTGGCGCTGTTCCTCGGCGCGAAAGCTGCCCAGAAGCAGGATGGCAATATTACTTTCGCCGCCACGCTGGATGAGGCCGCGCGCCTTGCCGCGATGCTGGGGCACGTGCAGCAGATGGCCGAACAGCAGCCTGCTGTCTGCGGTGGCAAAATCTCCGGTCTGTACGCAGGCGGCACGCTGGCCGCAGAGTGCGCGATGCTGCTGGCGGATCGCCTTGGCGTTGATGCCGACAGCAGTCACCACCACGGCTCAATGCTGAACGCCGCCGGTCATCGCATCATTGATATGGGTGACGATTTCTACACCCAGGGTAAACCGCACCCGATGATTGACCCGTCAACCCGCAATCAGGAAATTGCCCGGCTGAGCCAGCAGACGCAGGTCGGCGTACTGCTGTTGGATGTGGTCATCGGCTATGGCGCGCAGGAGGACCCGGCAACCTCGCTGGCGACCGAAGTTAAACGCGTGCGTGAAAAACGCGGTACGGCCCATCCGCTGGCAGTGATCGCCACCGTCACCGGTACCGAGCAGGACCCGCAGCAGCGCTCAGCGCAGATCGCCATCTTAAACGATGCGGGTATCGCGGTGATGAATTCGCTGCCGGAAGCGGTCGCGCTGGCCGGCTATCTGACCGATCCGCAACCTGTTCAGTCAACCGAACCGGTTTCGGCGCTGCTGAACGGTGTGTCGGTCATTAATGCAGGCCTGCGCAGCTTTGCCGAGGATCTGCAAGCCAACGAAATTTCAGTGGTTCACTACCAGTGGGCTCCGGTTGCCGGCGGCAACCAACGTTTAGCTAACATACTGAAAAAATTAAAGTAAGGGATTGATATGTACGATTCTATTGAACAAGCCAACGCCGCGGTTATCGCTCGTATTCGTGAAGCCCGTCCACACTGGATTGACGTCGATTTAGCGAAAAAACTGGTTCCTGAACTCAATCAGGGCAGAAAATTACTGCATGCCGGTCCTCCGGTGACCTGGCAGGAAATGAGCGGTCCGGTTCGCGGTGCCTGCATCGGCGCCTGCCTGTTTGAAGAGTGGGCCAGCGATGAACAACAGGCGCTGTCGCTGCTGGAAAAAGGTGAAATCGAGTTTATCCCCTGCCATAACGTCAGTGCCGTGGGTCCGATGGGCGGCATCACCTCCGCCCACATGCCGATGGTGGTAGTGAAAAACCACACCCACGGTAACTTTGCCTACTGCAACCTGAACGAAGGCATCGGTAAAGTGATGCGTTTCGGTGCCTACGGACCGGACGTGCAGGAGCGCCATCGCTGGATGCGTGATTCGCTGACCCCGATTCTGAAAGACGTGCTGGCAACCTTTGCTGACGGTATCGACCTGACCGCGCTGATGGCGCAGGCCATTACCATGGGTGACGAATTCCACCAGCGTAATATCGCCGCCTCCGCGTTGCTGATGCGCCAGCTGGCACCAAAAATCACCCTGCTGGATCGTGATAAGGCCGAGCTTGGCCGCGCGATGCACTTCCTCAGCATCACCGATCAGTTCTTCCTCAACCTGGCGATGGCCTACTGCAAGGCGGCAATGGACGCTGGTGCGGAGATCAAACAGGGCACGATCGTGACAGTGATGACCCGTAACGGTAAAAACTTCGGCATTAAAATCAGTGGTATGGGCGATCGCTGGTTCACCGCGCCGGTGAATACCCCGGAAGGTCTGTTCTTCTCCGGCTACAGCCAGGCCGATGCGAACCCCGATATCGGCGACAGCGCCATCACCGAAACCTTCGGTATTGGCGGCGCGGCGATGGTCGCGGCACCTGGCGTGACTCGCTTTGTCGGTGCGGCAGGCGGCATGACGGCCGCCACTGAAATCTCCGAAGAGATGGCGGAAATCTTCCTTGAGCGCAACATGATGCTGCAAATCCCAACCTGGGATTTCCAGGGAGCCTGCCTGGGCCTTGACGCGCGCCGCGTGGTGGAAACGGGCATCACCCCATTGATCAACACCGGTATCGCCCACCGCGAAGCGGGCGTCGGTCAGATCGGTGCGGGTACCGTGCGTGCACCGCTGGGCTGCTTTGAAAAGGCGATTGAAGCGCTGGCCGAAGAGCTGGGTATCACCGCTTAAGTTAGTACTACCGGGTAGTCCGGGGGAGGAGAGATGGAAAGTATTGCGCTGGCCGTCAGCCGTCACAGCACCCGGGATTTCGGTCCGCTGCGCTGCGTCGGGCATTTTCGCAACGCGATCAATCTCCTCACCCCGGGCCAGCATTTGCTGACGCTGCATCGGGAAGGGCGCGGGCTAAGCCCTATGGGTTGGGAAATTGCCGATGAAGACTTTGACGATTTCTCCGACGAACTGGTCGGGTCCCCGGCGTGCGAACTGCTACCTGAGGGGATCGTACTGGCGGATATCTTCCTCTGCCTGCCGGGACATCGTACCGATTTACATCTGTCGCGAACCGGGCAGATCGCCGTCGATCCGCTGGAGGCGGTGCTGGCCGCCACCACGGCAGAAACCGGGCTGTTCGGCCGCCTTGATCGTATTATCAGCCAGCCTTTAAACGCGGAAATCCTGCTGATGCAGCAGCAGTTCCGCACCTGGCTGCAGGGCGAAATCGTGGACTGGAACAGCCTGCTGGGCAAAGGTCCGGGGCTGACGCCGGGCAACGATGACACGGTGCTGGGGATGCTGTTTTGTGCCTGGTTTGACCGGCGTATTGATGTTCCCCGGCTACCTGCGTTCTTTGCCGCCAGCCGCCCGCTGGATGAGCTGACCACGCTGATCAGCGTCAACTATCTACGGTTTGCCGCGCAGGGGATCTTTTCCTCGCCGCTGCAGCAGTTTGCATCGGCGCTGTCCGGTGACCGTTCGCTGCCCGCCGCCGTTGGCGAGCTGCTTGAAATCGGGCACTCCTCCGGCGTGGATACGCTGCTGGGCATCTGGTCCGGGGCCAGAGTGATCAACAGTCTTTATTAAATTTACAGGAAAAATCGCTGCCGGACCCGCTCCGGCAGGGTTTCCTGTTACCTGAAGTCAGAGAAAACAGAGGTTCGAATGGAAACGTTAGTTATTGCTCTGGGGGGCAACGCCCTGTTACAGCGTGGTGAAGTACTGTCTGCTGAGAACCAGTACCGCAGTATTGCTCTTATCGCTGATGCGGTTGGCAAGCTGGCGAAAAAGTATCGTATCGCTATCGTGCACGGCAACGGTCCACAGGTCGGGCTGCTGGCCTTGCAGAACCTGGCCTACCGCGACGTACCGCCTTATCCACTGGATATTCTGGTGGCGGAAAGTCAGGGAATGATCGGCTACATGCTGGCGCAGCAGCTGTCGGCGTATCATCCGTCACAGCCGGTTTCAACGCTGCTGACTCGCGTACTGGTGGACAGCAACGATCCGGCCTATCAGCAGCCGAGTAAATATATTGGCCCGGTTTATCAGCCTTCGCAGCAGCAGGAACTGGAACAGAAATACGGCTGGAATATGAAGCTGGACGGCAGCTATCTGCGCCGCGTCGTTCCTTCACCGGAACCAAAGAAAATCATTGATATTGAAGCGATTAACTTACTGATGGCGAAAAATCATATCGTCATCTGCAACGGCGGTGGCGGGGTACCTATGGTCGCTGAGGGCGACAGTCTGGTAGGAAGCGAAGCGGTGATCGATAAAGATCTGGCCTCGGCGCTGCTGGCGGAAGCGCTGGATGCCGATCATCTGGTGATCCTCACCGACGCGGATGCGGTCTATGAACACTGGGGAACGCCGAAGCAGCGCGCTATTCGTTCTGCGACCACGGGCGAACTCGCGCCGCTGGCGGTCAACGACGGCGCGATGGGGCCAAAAATCATGGCGGTCAGCCGTTTTGTACAGCGCAGTGGCAAAGTCGCACATATCGGTGCACTGAAGGACATTGACGCCGTGCTGGCCGGTACGGCGGGAACACTAGTGACACCGTAAAGAAGTATCAGGAATCACGATGGGCCTTCGCGCCCGACATACCAGGGAGTATAGCTTTATGCAAACAACAAAAAATGAACGGGTCCCGTACTGGATTAAAACCGTTATTATCTTTTTCCTCGGCTGGGTGGTGATTTACGCCGCGCGTTCGGTGCTCAGCCCGGTAATGCCGCAGATCGAAACCGAATTCGGCCTGTCTAAAAGTCAGCTGGGTTTGATCAGCAGCCTGTTCTTTCTGGCCTATACCCTGCTGCAGGTTCCCGCCGGACTGCTCGGCGACCGCTTAGGTAGAAAGCGCATTCTGGTCAGCGGCTTTATGCTCTTTACGCTGTTTATGGCCGCCATCAGCATTTCACCTACCTTCCTGATTTTTATGCTGTTGTGGATGCTGACCGGTGCATCGCAGGGCGTATATTACGGCCCGCAGTACGCGCTCTCTTCAGAAGCCATTCCGAAAAAGTGGATCACCCTCGGCAGCGCGGTAATCGGCAGCGGCATGTCGTTTGGTATCGCGCTGGGTTATTACCTCTCCAGCTTTATGATTGAGCACTACCACACGACGTGGAAGATGCCGTTCCTGGCGATGGCGCTGCCGGTATTAATCGTGGCGCTGCTGATGCTGGTGTTTATCCGTGAAAAAGCACCGTCTACGGATGCCAGCCCTGCTGCCGGTGCCGAAACCAAAGGCGACTTCAAATTTGGCGATCTGTTTAAAAACCGCAACCTGCTGATGGCCTATATCACCATCTTCTGCTCGATTTACGGCTTCTTTGTGATCATCACCTGGCTGCCTTACTACCTGCAAAAAGAGCGCGGGATGGATATTGTGCACGCGGCGGGCATCGCCTCGATCGTGCCGTGGATCTCGGTGCTGGGTACGCTGATTTGCAGCTATATTTCGGACAAGCTGGGCCGCCGGAAACCCGTGGTGCTGTGCATGCTGCCGTTCTCGCTGCTGGCAATTTTCGGCATCGTTTACTCCTCAAGCGAAGCGGCGCTGATCGGTGTTTTGGTGCTGTACGGTTTTATTGGCAAAATCAGCCTCAATCCGGTGCTGATTGCGCTGGTGGCGGATAACGCGCCGCGCGCCGCGCTGAGTACCGCTTTCGGCCTGTACAACTTCTTCGGCATGGCGGCATCAATTTTTGCCCCATACGTGACCGGATTTATCGCCGACAGTACCGGTTCGCTGAACGCGGGCTTCTACTTTGCCGCGTTGATCACCGTGGTGGGATTTGTGGCAATGCTGTTTGTGAAGGAAGGTAAGCGGGTTTAGCCCGTTGTGGAGAGGCTCATCGCCGGATGAGCCTCTTAGTGCAGGTGGCGCTGAACGATCACCACCCACCGTTAACTACACTTTTTTCTTCGATTTCCCCGACTGGCGATACACGAAACTATCGCCTGACATCAGTAAAGCAGGGAATAAAGCTGACGGCGGTACTTACTGGCCAGCGCATCGCCGGTGCCCAACGCCGCAAGGATTTCCTGCAGGATTTTACGCGCCTGACCGTCCGCCGCGCCGAGATCTTTCTTCAGGTGAACGAACAGCAGCTCCAGCGCTTCTTCGTTGCGGCCAACCTGGTGCAGCTGGATCGCCAGTTGGGTTGCCAGCGAAGCGTCTTCCGGTTTTTCGGCGATCTGCTGCTGCAACTGCTGGATTTCCGGGGTATCTGCGGCCTGTTTCAGCAGATCGATCTGCGCAATCAGCCCCTGGTAGCGGCTATCCTGATCCTGCAACGGCACCGCTTTCAGCACTGCTTCTGCTTCATCGCTGCGGTTCAGTTCAATCAGCACTTCAGCCAGCAGGAAGCCGATATCGCTACGCTGACTGCTCAGCTGCCAGGCATCCTTCAGCAGCGGCAGGGCATCCAGCATTTTGCCTTCGTCCATTAACTGCATCGCCTGCTGCGCCTTCAGCTCTTCTTCCTTCGGCAGCACTTTTTCCAGCAGCGCGCGCACGGCTTCTTCCGGCTGCGGTCCCTGGAAGCCGTCAACCGGCTGACCGTTCTGGAACAGATACACGGTCGGGATTGAGCGCAGGCCAAACTGCTGCGCCACGGCAGGCTCTGCATCACAGTCCAGCGTTGCCAGAATAAACTGACCGGCATACTCCTGCGCCAGGCGTTCCAGCAGCGGCGTCAGCTGCAGACAGTGCTGGCTGCGCCCGGACCAGAAATAAAACAGTACGGGAACCTGCATTGACTGTTCCAGCGTCTGGTGCAGGTTGGTTTCATTAATTTCAACAATCGCAGCGTGTGGTGCCATGAATTCGTCTCTTTTCACGTGAGTTTCTTACTGTATTGGGGCAGACGTGCGGGCTTCAAGCCCTGCGGGCTAATTCTGCCGTAAAAACCAGTCCAGTACACGGCCCGGCAACAGGCGCCGCAGTAGCGTCATGGTCCAGGTCACCAGCGTTACCGGATAACGCAGGCGCGGATGTTTGCTTTCCAGCGCGTGATGCAGCTTCGGTAAAATCGCCTCCGGCGGCAGGGTAAATCGGGCGGCAATACCGGGGTTTTTCACCGGCTTATCCTGCTGCGCCTGACTGACGTTATCGGTAAACCGCGTACTGATTGGCCCCGGTTCGATCAGGCTGACGCGCACGCCGCTGGTGTGAAGCTCCATGCGCAGCGCATCGGACCAGGCTTCCAACGCATATTTACTGGCGGCATAGGCACCGCGTCCCGGTGTGGAGATCAGCCCCAGCACCGAACTGGTATTGATAATTCGCCCGCCACCGCTGGCGATCAGCGCGGGCAGCAGCAGTATCGTCAGCTGGTGGGTGCCGAACAGGTTGGTCGAGAACTGCCGTTCCAGCTGTTCACGGGTTACGGACTGCAGCGGACCGTACTGGCCGAAGCCGCCGTTGTTAAATAGCCCGAACAGTCTGCCTTCACACAGCGCGAGGATCTCTGCCGCGCCGTGCTCCACGCTTTCGGCATCATCCAGATCGAGCAGCACGCCGCTGAATCCCAGGGCATTCATCCGCTCAACGTCCTGCGGTTTGCGGCAGGCGGCAATCACGTGGTAGCCACGCCGCAGCAAATCGCTGGCGGCCACCAGCCCGATACCGCTGGAACTGCCGGTTATTACGATAGATTTTTTCATAACTTTACCTGTTACCGCGTTTGTGGCCGGGTTACTCATGGTTAACTAATGGAGCCAGCTGTTTCGCCATCAGGCCGGCGATAAACGACTGAGCGGCAGGGGCCGGATGAATACCGTCATCTTGCATCCACTCTGGTTTCAGATACACCTGCTCCATAAAAAACGGCACCAGCGGAATGTTATTGCGCTCCGCCAGCTGCGGATAGATAGCGGCAAAGGATTCAGTATAGCGGCGACCATAGTTAGCGGGCAGGCGAACCTGCATCAGCAGCGGCTGCGCGCCGGCGGCTTTAACCTGCTTAATCGCGCTGTCCAGTTCCTGCTCCAGCTGCTCAGGCGGAAAGCCGCGCAGGCCGTCGTTACCGCCCAGTTCAATCAGCACCCAGCGCGGCTGATGCTGTTTCAGCAGGGCGGGCAGGCGCGCTACGCCCTGCGCCGCCGTATCGCCGCTTATGCTACCGTTAACGATAGCGGGTGATTTTTGCCATTTATCATTGAGTAACGCAGGCCATGCGGCACTGGCGGACATGCGGTAACCGGCGCTGAGGCTGTCGCCCAGTACCAACAGCGTATCTGCCGCCGTCGCGCGCAGCGTCATCAAAGCCAACAGCAACAGGAAAGGGTAATGCCAGCGGAAAACATTCTTGAAGTTCATTGTCTTAGTAAGTCCGTCGGTCAGGGTGAGCATCAGCTTTCCATCCTCACCGGAGTTGAGCTGGTTGTCAAACCGGCTGAAACTATCGCCCTGATCGGCGAATCGGGTTCAGGGAAATCCACGTTGCTCGGCATTCTTGCCGGTCTGGACGACGGCAGCGAAGGGGAAGTGATGATGCTCGGCCAGCCGCTGCATAAAATGGATGAAGAGCAGCGGGCGGAGCTGCGGGCAAAAAATGTTGGCTTCGTTTTTCAGGCGTTTATGCTGGTGCCCACGCTGAACGCAGTGGAAAACGTACAGCTTCCGGCGCTGCTGCGCGGTGAGACTGACCGCCAGAGCCGGGAACAGGCGGCGCAGCTGCTCGCCCAGCTCGGGCTTGGTGAGCGGTTGAGTCATCTGCCGGCCCAGCTTTCCGGCGGGGAGCAGCAGCGCGTGGCGCTGGCCCGCGCGTTCAATGGCCGCCCTGCGTTGCTGTTTGCCGATGAGCCAACCGGCAACCTTGACCGCAAAACCGGCGACCGCATTGCCGATCTGCTGTTTTCCATGAACCGCGAATTGGGCACTACGCTGATTCTGGTCACGCACGATGAGCAGCTGGCGGCGCGCTGCGATCGCCGGCTGCGGCTGCGCGACGGCAAACTGTGGGAGGAATCATGATCTGGCGCTGGTTCTGGCGCGAGTGGAAATCCCCCTCGCTGCTGATTGTCTGGCTGGCGCTGACCCTGGCGGTGGCCTGCGTGCTGGCGCTTGGCTCGCTCAGCGACCGCATGGAAAAAGGCTTAACTCAGCAAAGCCGTGATTTTATGGCGGGTGACCGCACGCTGCGCAGCTCGCGCGAGGTGCCCGCTGAATGGCTGGAGCAGGCACGCAGCGACGGGCTTCAGGTTGCGCGCCAGCTGACTTTTATGACCATGACGTTCGCCGGCGATACGCCGCAGCTGGCCTCGGTGAAGGCGGTGGACGATGCCTACCCGATGTTCGGCCAGCTGGCCACCGAGCCGGCCGGGTTAAAACCGGCGGCGGGAACCGTACTGGCCGCGCCCCGGCTGCTGGCGCTGCTCGATCGTAAAAGCGGCGACAATCTTGACGTTGGCGATACCACGCTGCGTATTGCGGGCGAGGTGATTCAGGAACCGGATGCGGGATTCAATCCTTTCCAGACCGCTCCGCGCCTGTTAATGAATCTGGCCGACGTGGAAAAAACCGGTGCGGTGCAGCCGGGCAGCCGCCTGAGCTGGCACTATAAATTTGCCGGCAATCCGCAGCAGCTGGCGCGCTTTGATGGCTGGATAGCCTCGCGCCTGACGCCTGACCAGCGCTGGATCAGCGTGGAAAATTCGGATGATGCGCTGGGTAAATCCATGCAGCGTGCCCAGCAGTTCCTCCTGCTGTCGGCGCTGCTGACGCTGATGTTGGCGATTGCAGCCGTAGCGGTGGCGATGAGCCATTACTGCCGCAGCCGCTACGATCTGGTGGCGGTACTGAAAACCCTCGGGGCTAACCGTAAAGCGCTGCGTAAGCTGATCGTTGGGCAGTGGCTGGCGGTGCTGTTTTTAGCGGCGGTGTGCGGTGGGGCGATCGGCATGGGGTTCGAGGCGCTGCTGCTGCGTCTGCTGCGCCCGGTGCTGCCCGGTGAACTTCCGGCTGCCAGCGGCTGGCCGTGGCTGTGGGCGGTGGGATCGCTGTTTGTTATTTCGCTGCTGGTCGGCCTGCGGCCGTATCGCCTGTTGCTGGCGACCCAGCCACTGCGCGTGCTGCGGCGCGACGCGGTAGCCAATATCTGGCCCTTTAAAATCTATCTGCCGCTGATGGCGATGGTGGTGGTGGGGCTGCTGGCGCTGCTGGTTGGCGGCAGCACACTGCTGTGGGCGCTGGTCGCGGGAATTGTGCTGCTGTCGCTGCTATTGGGCGCGATGGGCTGGGGCGGACTGCTGTTGCTCAAGCGCCTGACCCTGCGTAATCTGGCGTTTCGCCTTGCGGTAAATCGCCTGCTGCGGCAGCCGTGGACTACGCTGAGCCAGCTGGCGGCATTTTCGCTGTCGTTTATGCTGCTGGCGCTGTTGCTGGTGATGCGTGGCGATCTGCTGGATCGCTGGCAGCAACAATTACCACCGGGTAGTCCGAACTATTTCCTGCTGAATCTGACCGAGCAGCAGGTACCACAGGTGAAAACCTTCCTTGAACAGCATCAGGTGAAGCCAGAAACCTTCTATCCGGTGGCTCGCGTGCGGCTGACCGGCATCAATCAGCAGCCGGTCGATCCGAAGCTGGACGAATCGCTGAACCGCGAGCTGAACCTGACGTGGCAGCGCGATCTTCCCGATCACAATCCGCTCACCGCCGGTACCTGGCCTCCAAAAGCCGGGGAAACATCGATGGAGGAGGAACTGGCGGGAAGGCTCGGCGTAAAGCTGGGCGACACGCTGACTTTTACCGGCGATACCCAGGACTTTACGGCAAAAATTACCAGCCTGCGTAAAGTGGACTGGGAAAGCCTGAAGCCAAACTTCTTCTTTATCTTCCCGCCGGGCGCGCTGGACGCGCAGCCGCAGACCTGGCTGACCAGCTTCCGTCTGGACAATAACAACGCGCTGCTGGTGCAGCTAAACCGCGAGTTTCCTACGCTGAGCCTGTTGGATATCGGCAGTATTTTGCGGCAGATAGGGCAGGTGCTCGCGCAGGTGAGCCAGGCGCTGGAAATTATGGTGGTGCTGGTGACCGCCTGTGGCGTGCTGCTGCTAATGGCGCAGATCCAGGTGGGGATGCGCCAGCGCCGGCAGGAACTGGTGGTTTACCGCACGCTGGGCGCGGGTAAAAAGCTGCTGCGCGGTACGCTGTGGTGCGAATTCGCGCTGCTGGGCGTGGTGTCCGGCGCGGCGGCAGTAATTGGTGCGGAGGCGGCGTTATGGGGACTACAGCGAAAAGTCTTCGACTTCCCGTGGCAGCCGGATTTCGTGCTGTGGCTGGTGCTGCCGCTGACCGGCGCGCTGCTGCTTTCACTCTGCGGCGGCTGGCTGGGCGTGCGGTTGCTGAAGGGCAGGGCGCTGTTCCGGGGATATGAGGCTGGTTGAGATTATGCCAGTAACCGGCAGGTGTGGGGTTCATACCTGCCGGTAGGCTGTAACTGCCACGCGTGGTGTTCGGACCTGCTTGTGGGGTTGTTTCTGCCGGGCATGGTGTTCGCGCCGACCAGTGAGGTTATCACTGCCGGGCTGGTATTTACGCCGACCGGTGGGTGCCCTGGCCTGGCGGGTCCTCGCGCCGCGTTGCGGTCCCTTCACTTCTTTCGTCAGCCTGTCGGACCAGCGTAGACGCGCGTCCTGCGCGGCTACGCTTTTCGGCCGCGTCCATGCGGCCGAATCCTGTCTTCCTCACTTCGTTCAGCGCTGTGGATGCTGCGGCCAGGGCACCCACCGGTCGGCTCCCGGAACGCGGTGTCGTCTGAATGAAAAGACAGAGGGGTCTTGCTCATTGTGGGCGGGTCTTGGATGTTCAGGCTGTAATGGTTAACGTCAGTAGTAGCGACCAGCAACGCTATTAGTCCCGGGCTAGATCGATAAACCGGGCATATAACATTTAACGGTATAGCCTCGGCACTTACAGACAGACTCAAATCATGCAGAACCCCAGTTAAATTCAGCAAACCACGCTCAGTTTTAATCACAGCGAAATCCTGGCTGGTGGGCAATCGGGGTCGGGCGGGTTCGCGGACCGTTGAGCGCAGGGACGCGCGAATCGAGGCCACACGGACGTGTTCACGCCGAGTCCGCGAACCCGCCCGACACCGATACGCCTGACGACGATCTTCCCGCGACACAAACCCGACACCGATTAGCCGGATTCAGGGGGAACAGCCATAAAAAAACGGACCTGAAAAGATCCGTTTTTCTTAACCAGCAAACCTCAGCAAAAAGCAATCAGCCCAGCTTTTCAACCGCCCAGGCAATCCCGCTGGCGTACTCTTTCGGCAGCATCGGCACCAGCGCATTCAGCGCGTCGCATAATGCTGCGGTGCTAACGTCAGACAGATTCAGGTGGCCGACCTTACGGCCCGGACGCACTTCCTTATCGTACCAGTGCAGATGCACCAGCGGCTGGTGCAGCCAGTCCAGATTCACGTCGGTACCGATCAGATTCACCATGACCGCCGGACTGCTGACGACCGGCTTCGGCAGCGGCAGATCGAGGATCGCTCGCAGATGCAGTTCAAACTGGCTGATTGAAGCGCCGTTCTGCGTCCAGTGGCCGCTGTTGTGGACGCGCGGGGCCAGCTCGTTAATCAGCAGGCCTTCCGGTACCACGAAGCACTCCATCGCCATCACGCCGACGTAGTTCAGCTCGTTCATAATCGCTGACAGCATCTGCTCGGCCTGCTGCTGGTGGGCAGCGTTGACCACGGGTAGCATCACGCTGGTGCGCAGAATGCCGTCCTGATGCAGGTTATGAGTCAGCGGATAGAATACCGTGCGCCCATCGTGACCGCGCGCGCCCACCAGCGACACTTCGCCGGAGAAGTTAATGCCGCGCTCAACGATGCATTCTCCGTAGCACTCTTCCGGCAGTGAGCCGGTTTCGTTCGCGCGCAGGCGCCACTGTCCGCGTCCGTCGTAGCCACCGGTGCGGCGCTTAACGATCGCCAGTTCACCGAGGGTGGTAAACACCTGCGGCCACTGGTCGGCGGAGGAAAGTAGCTGCCACGGCGTGGTCGCCAGGCCCAGCCGATCAAGCAGCTGTTTTTGCGTCAGACGGTCGGCCAGCTGCGGGAAAATATCGCGATTAACAAAGGCGTTATGACCTGCCAGTTCGCGAGTCAGCGCGGTTTCCGGCCAGCGTTCAATTTCAGCGGTAATCACGCTGGCGGCAATCGGCAGCGCTTCCGGTTCCGCATCCAGACCGACCGGATAAACGGCGATCCCCAGCGGTTCCCCCGCCTGGCGCAGCATGCGGCCAAGCTGTCCGTTGCCTAATACGCAAACCGGTTTCATGCCTCACCCCGTGGGTCCGGGTTGTTCAGCACTTCATCGGTCTGGGACTGGCGCCATGCCGCCAGGCGTGATGCCAGTTCGGCATCGTGCAGGGCAACAATCTGTGCCGCCAGCAGCGCCGAGTTCGCTGCGCCGGCTTTACCAATCGCCAGCGTGCCAACCGGAATACCGCGCGGCATCTGCACGATAGAGTAAAGGCTGTCTACGCCGCTCAATGCCGCGCTTTGTACCGGCACGCCCAGCACCGGAACCAGCGTTTTGGCCGCCAGCATGCCCGGCAGGTGAGCCGCGCCGCCTGCGCCAGCAATGATCACCTGATAACCGTTATCCGCAGCCTGTTCGGCAAAGCTGAACAGCTTGTCCGGGGTACGGTGGGCAGAAACCACTTCACAGTGGAAGGGAACGTCCAGGCTGGTGAGGATTTCCGCTGCAAACTGCATGGTTGCCCAGTCACTTTTGGAACCCATAACAATAGCAATGCGGGCCGGTGCGGCGTTAGATGACATGCGGGGCTGACTCCTGTGATTTTAAAACGTCACCGTAGTAACCCTGGGGCTACCCGATGGGAAGGGCTGAGAGAATAGCATGAGTCAGCGGCAAGGAAAACGGTTGCGTAGCGGATTATCACGCCATCTCAGGGCAAAATTTTGATTCAGAACGGGAAGGAAATCAGCGCCGTCTCTTCTGCACTGACTCGGATCATCGATCCCTGCTCGTGCCAGGCACCCAGAACGATTCTTTCGGCCGGATTGCCGTCAACCATCAGCTGATGGACCGCCGGGCGATGGGTGTGGCCGTGGATCAGGATTGGCGCATGATGTCGATGCATTGCCGCAACAACGGCCTGTGGGTTCACATCCATAATGGCCATATCTTTACTGCTGTTCGCGTGCTTACTTCCGGCACGCATTTTCACCGCAATACGCTGGCGGATAAATAGCGGCAGGGCCAGGAACAGTTTTTGCAGCCACGGCTGATGCACTTTGGCACGGAAACGCAGATAGCCCACGTCATCGGTACAAAGCGTGTCGCCGTGCATAATCAGCACGCGCTTACCGTACAGCTCCAGCAGCTGTTCTTCCGGCAGCAGGGTCATGCCTGCGGTGCGGGCGAAGCGTTTGCCGACCAGGAAATCGCGGTTGCCGTGAATAAAGAAGCAGGGGATGTTGAGCTGGCTCAGGGCCTGAGCGACTTCGACGTGTAGCGGATTCGGATCGTCGTCGCCGATCCAGGCCTCAAACAGGTCGCCAAGAATATAGAGGGCGTCAGCATGCTGCGCTTCCCGGCGTAAAAAATGAAGAAAACCGGCAGTAATTGCCGGTTCCTCAACACACAGATGAATATCTGCGATAAACAGCGTGTGCGACATTATTACTCGCTGACGGTAACTTTCTGGATAATCACGTCGTCTTTTGGCACGTCCTGGTGCATACCGCTGCGGCCGGTAGAAACGGCTTTGATTTTCTCAACCACGTCCATACCTTCAACCACTTCAGCGAACACGCAGTAACCCCAGCCCTGCAGGCTTTCGTCACGGAAGTTCAGGAAGTCGTTGTCGGCAACGTTGATAAAGAACTGTGCGGTAGCAGAGTGAGGAGCCTGAGTACGCGCCATTGCCAGGGTGCCTTTGGTGTTCTTCAGACCGTTGTTCGCTTCGTTGCGGATCTCGTCTTTAGTGTTTTTCTGCTTCATGCCAGGTTCGAAACCGCCGCCCTGAATCATGAAACCGTTAATTACACGGTGAAAAATGGTGTTGTCGTAGAAGCCTTCACGGCAGTACTCCAGGAAGTTTTTTACGGTTGCCGGCGCTTTGTCATCAAAGGTTTTGATTACGATATCGCCGTGGTTAGTCTGGAAAGTGACCATATTTTCATCCTGTCAGGGTTAGAGTATTAAGAATGCGCGTCGGTGGAATGGACAAATGTCCGCTCCGTGCGGCAGACGGGTCTTATATCACAAAATGTGATGGCGAGTCAGCCCTGCTGCATAACATCATCCGCGCTATAGCGATACCTGGCGTAGCGCTGGCATGAAAAATGCGTCAGAATACGAGATTATCTTTTTTATCATTAACCCCGCACACGCCTAAATGGAATGTCTCAATGCTAAAAATTTTCAACACCCTGAGTCGTCAAAAAGAGGAATTTAAACCTATCCATGCCGGTCAAGTTGGCATGTACGTGTGCGGCATTACCGTTTATGACCTCTGTCACATTGGACACGGCAGGACCTTTGTGGCGTTCGATGTGGTGGCACGCTACCTGCGCTACCTCGGCTATTCACTGAAGTACGTGCGTAACATCACCGACATTGATGACAAAATTATCAAGCGCGCCAACGAGAACGGCGAAACGATAGGTGAACTGACCGACCGCATGATTGCCGAAATGCACACCGATTTCGCCGCGCTAAACATCCTGCCGCCGGACCAGGAACCGCGTGCGACCCGTCATATTGATGAAATCATTGAGCTGGTCAGTACGCTGATTTCTCGTGAGCACGCCTATGTTGCCAGCAACGGCGACGTGATGTTCTCCGTAGACAGCGACCCGACCTACGGTTCGCTGTCGCGCCAGGATCTGGAGCAGCTGCAGGCCGGTGCGCGCGTGGAAGTAGCCGATGTAAAACGCAACCCGATGGACTTCGTGCTGTGGAAAATGTCCAAGTCCGATGAGCCGGGCTGGGCATCACCGTGGGGCAACGGCCGCCCGGGCTGGCACATTGAGTGCTCGGCGATGAACTGCAAACAGCTTGGCCATCACTTTGATATTCACGGCGGCGGTTCCGATCTGATGTTCCCGCACCATGAAAACGAAATCGCCCAGTCCACCTGCGCCCACGATGGCCCGTATGTGAACTACTGGATGCACTCCGGCATGGTGATGGTTGACCGCGAGAAGATGTCAAAATCGCTGAATAACTTCTTTACCGTGCGCGACGTGCTGGCACATTACGACGCGGAAACCGTGCGTTACTTCCTGATGTCCGGCCACTATCGCAGCCAGCTAAACTACGGTGAAGATAACCTGAATCAGGCACGCGCCGCACTGGAGCGGCTCTACACTGCGCTGCGTAATACCGATGCTTCGGCAGCACCTGCCGGTGGTGAAGCGTTTGAAGCCCGCTTCCGCGAGGCGATGGATGACGACTTCAATACCCCGGAAGCTTACTCGGCGCTGTTTGACCTGGCGCGTGAAGTTAACCGCCTGAAGTCAGAAGATAAAACCGCCGCCGATGCTCTGGCTGCCCGTCTGCGCCAGCTTGCCGGCGTGCTTGGCCTGCTGGAGCAGGACCCGGAACTGTTCCTGCAAAGCGGTGCGCAGAGCAGCGATGATAAAGTGGCGGAGATCGAAGCGCTAATCAAAATGCGCAACGACGCGCGCAAAGAGAAGAACTGGGCGCAGGCCGATGTGGCCCGCGACAAGTTGAACGAACTGGGCATTATCCTCGAGGATGGCCCTGCCGGTACCAGCTGGCGCCGTAAGTAACCCCTCACCCCGGGCCGGCAATCGCTGGCCCGTTTCATTTAGGGATGTGTGAATATGCTCCGTCAGTTTGCCCTCACTAACTATCGTTCCATCCGCCATTTAGAGTTTGAACTCGGCCAACTGAATGTCATCAGCGGCCCCAACGGCTGCGGCAAATCCAATCTGTATAAAGCGGTGCGTTTGCTACACGAAGCGGCGTGCGAACGCCTGTCGCAGGGGCTGGCGCAGGATGGCGGCATCCAGAAGGCGATGTGGGCTGGCGGGAAGCGGCCCGGCGAACGTAACAGCGAGCTGAAGCGGATGGTGCTGGCGGTTGAAATGAGCGACTTCGACTATCAGCTGGAAATCGGCTTTCCTGAGCCGCTGATCAGCCTGTTTAACCTCGACCCGCTGGTTAAAAAAGAGCAGCTGTGGCTGAGCGGCCAGCGACGCCGCCGATCGGCGCAGCTGCTGGAACGCAATAACCAGACTGCTTTTCTGCAGAATATTGAGGGGGAAAGAGTGGCTTATCCGGCCGCGCTGCATGCGGAGGAGTCGGTGTTTGCTCAGCTGGCGGAGCCGCATCTTTACCCGGAAGTATCACAGGTGCGTGAGAGCCTGCGCGGCTGGCGTTTCTACCACGAATTTGCCGTGTGGCCGGGTAGTGCGCTGCGTGCGCCGCAGGTGGGCATTCGCTCGCCGGTGCTGGCCCACGACGGCAGCAACCTGGCCGCTGCCTTTGAAACCATTCGTGAACGCGGGCACAGCGAGCTGCTGTTCTCGATCCTGGAGCGGGCGTTTCCCGACAGCCGTTTTGAAGTGGACGCGCAGGGCGGGCGTTTTCAGATGCTGATGCATCGCCGTGGCATTCTGCGGCCGCTGGAGTCCGCTGAGCTGTCCGACGGCACACTGCGCTTTCTCTGTCTGGTGGTGGCGCTGCTCAGCCCGCGTCCGCCCGCATTTATGGCGCTTAACGAACCGGAAAACAGCCTGCATCCCGATCTGCTGCCCGCGCTGGCCGAACTGATTGCCGAAGCCAGCCGCTACAGCCAGCTGTGGGTCACCAGCCATTCGCCGCTGCTGGCGCAGCGGATTGCCGAACACGCCGAGGTGCGGCACTACCAGCTGGGGCAGGTGGATGGCGCAACGGTGATTAGCGATGCCGCTATCTGAGCGGCATCGTTCCCGTTATTTTGCTTTTGCCGCCCGACTGGCGCTGTAAATCGCCAGCAGCGGTGCCAGCGCCAGTACGCCAAACAGCACCTGCGAGGCGCTGATTGCCCCCTCGGTGCCGCCCGGCACGTTCAGCCCGCCCATATTCGCCAGCATGCCGGAGAGCGCTGCGCCCAGCGCGGTAGCGAATAACTGTACGGTAGAAATCGAGGTGGCGGCGGCATCCTGATCTTCTGCAGGCGTTACCTCCAGCACCCGGGTCAGCAGGTGCGGCCAGCCGATACCAACCCCGAAGCCCACCAGCAGCAGCGCCAGCGAAATCGCCACCAGCAGCATTATGCCCTCGGCACTCTGTACCGGAATCGCCAGCGCCAGCATTACCATCCCGGCCAGCACCAGCACCGGGCCGATAACAATCGCCAGCGTAATACGCTTGCCCTGCCAGCCGGAGCTCCACACCTCGGCCAGCGTCCAGCCCGCTGCCATCAGCGCCGCAAGGTAGCCCGACATCAGTGGAGACTGGCCGTGCAGGTGCTGCAGGAAGTAGGGCACGAAGGTTTCACTGGTCATGCCGACCACCAGCAGGCCAATGGTCAGGTACAGCATCAGCAGCGGCGAGTGAAGGCGCAGCGCATTACGCGGCAGCAGGCCAGCGTCGCCTTTCAGCTCACGGCGTACCAGTATCGCCACCAGAATCACCGCCACGCCAACCCCCAGCAGATTATAGCTCAGTTCCGCTTCGGTACTGCCGAGGCTGATGGCCAGCACTGCCGCCGTCAATAGCAGCAGCTGTATGCCCGGCAGCGGCGCGGCAGGCCCGCGATCCTGAGCGTCGGCGGGCAGCGCACGCCAGATAAGCCAGGCGTACAGCAGCGATACCGGCACCAGGAAGCCAAACGCCATTCGCCAGGCGTTGATATCGGCAAAGATACCGCCAATTGCCGGACCAACCAGCGTGGCAACGCCCCACATGCCCGACACCAGGGCAAAGGCGCGCGGCCAAAGCGATTTCTCAAATACTTCGTAGATCATCGCGTAGCCCAGCGCGAACAGGAAACCGCCGCCCAGCCCCTGCACGGTTCGGCCCAGCAGCATCAGCAGCATCGAGGGAGCCAGGGCGCACAGCAGGCTGCCGGTCAGGAACAGTGTGATGGCAATCATGTAGGCACCGCACGCACCGGTGCGGTTTAGCGTACGGCTGGTCAGTGCTGAACCGAGTATTGAGGCAACCACAAACAGCGTGGTGTTCCACGCATACAGATTCAGCCCGCCGATCTCCTGCACCACCGAGGGCAGCACGGTGGTGGCGATAAAGATATTGATGGCGTGCAGCGCAACGCCGCCGGAAAGTGCAGCCGAGCGTGCGGCATTCTGACCGGAGAGCAGATCTCCCCAGTTCCCTTCATGCGATGACATAGTGACTCCGTGAGGCATAATGGTTATTCGCTCAGACGTTGTCGGCCGCACAGCTCTGAGGTAAATTAATAAAACAAGAAAACACTTGGAATATTAGTGGGGGGATAAAAATCTTGTCAACGGAACCTTCACATGAAGAGCACTTATCGACATCACTGCGGCTACTTCATCTGCTGAAAACCCGTGGTCCACAGCAGGCTGCGGAGGCGGGAAAGGTGTTGGGAATGACCGCAGAAGCCGCGCGCCAGCAGTTCAACAAGCTGGCGGCGGAGGGGCTGGTTGCCGCCTTCTCTAAATCGCGTGGCGTGGGCCGGCCCTCACAGTTCTGGCAGCTGACGCGGGAAGGGCAGAAGCAGTTTCCGGATACTCACCCCGAACTGACCGTCCAGCTGCTGGAGATCGTCAGAGAAACGTTTGGCGAGCAGGGAATCGATCTGCTGATTGAAAAGCGCGAGAAGAAAACCCGCGAGTTTTATCGGCACGAACTGGCTGCGCTTGGCGGTTTAACCGAGCGCGTTGCGCGGCTGGCGGAGATCCGTTCCGCCGAGGGCTACATGGCGGAGTATAAGGTGCTGGATGATGGCAGCCTGCTGCTGATTGAAAATCATTGCCCCATCTGCGCGGCGGCAACGGTCTGTCAGGGGTTTTGCCGGGCGGAACAGACTATATTCAGCGAGGTGCTGGAAGCCGACGTGGTACGCGTTGAGCATATTCTCAGCCAGGCGCGTCGCTGCGCCTATTGGGTACAGTCCTGGAATAAATCGCGTTGAGAAAACTGGCCTGCATAGTGCAGGCCAGAGGAGGGGAATTATTTCGCCCCGGTAAAATCAATCACCATACGGCCAACGATAGTGCCGCTTTCCATTTCATGGAAGATGGTGTTGATATCTTCCAGCGGTCGGCGAGTGACTTTCGGTAAAACTTTGCCTTCGGCAGCAAACTGGAAGGCTTCGGCGAGGTCTTCACGCGTGCCAACCAGCGATCCCACCACCTGAATACCGTCCAGCACCAGGCGCGGGATATTCAGGCTCATGGACTCCGGCGGCAGGCCAACGGCCACGATGCGGCCACCGGCGCGCATGGCGTCTACCGCAGAATTGAATGCCGCTTTGGCAACGGCAGTGACCACTGCCGCGTGAGCACCGCCAACACGTTCCTGAATCAGTTTTGCTGCGTCTTCGTTGCGCGAGTTGATCACCATATCTGCGCCCATCTCTTTCGCGAATTGCAGCTGCGAGTCGTTGACGTCAACCGCAATCACCTTCGCGTTAAAGACATTTTTAGCGTACTGCAGCGCCAGGTTGCCCAGGCCGCCAAGGCCGTAGATCACCAGCCATTTACCCGGTGCAATACCGGAGACTTTCACTGCTTTATAGGTGGTGACCCCGGCGCAGGTCACGCTGCTTGCCGCCGCGGAGTCCAGGCCATCCGGCACTTTAACCGCGTAGTCCGCCACCACGATGCACTCTTCCGCCATGCCGCCGTCGGCGGTGTAGCCGGCGTTGACCACGTCACGGCACAGGGTTTCATTACCGCTGTTGCAGTACTCACAGTGGCCGCAGCCCTTGAAGAACCAGGCCACGCTGGCGCGATCGCCCGGCTTCAGGGAGGTGACGCCCGGGCCGATTTCCTTGACGACGCCTACGCCTTCGTGGCCAAGAATCACCCCGGTTTTATCACCGAAATCACCATTTTTAACATGCAGATCGGTATGGCACACGCCACAGCAATCCATTTTTAACAGAGCTTCGCCGTGCTTGAGTGGGCGGAGGGTTTTTTCAACAACGTTCACTTTGTGATCGTGAGTGACTACAGCAGCTTTCATGCTTTACCTCTTCCGTTTAACAGGGGATAAGGCAGGGTAACGCCTGCTGTCGGTAATTTATTGATATGAATCAACTATCAACGGAGTAATCATTTGTGGGTAGGGGCATGGAGGAATCTTGAACGGGTTGCGGTAAAAAAAAGCAGTGGCTGTTTACATCGGCATAAAAAAGCCGCTACCCCAAAGGGCAGCGGCTTAACGTTTTAAACAGGCGACCTTCTCGCCGGTTTGATCCGTTTATTGAACGTCAGGCGGTAACGGTAACCTGATTGCCATCGAATTCGACGGTCTGGCCGGCCACGATTTTGCAGCGCTTGCGGGTTTCCACCACGCCGTTGACGGTAACGTAACCGTCGGCAATCAGGGACTTAGCCATTGCGCCGCTTTCAACCCAGCCTTCCAGCTTCAACAGGTCGCAGAGATCCACATGTGGATGATCGCCAAGGGAAAAAGTTGCCATTATTCTGCTGCTCCATCATCGCTGCCTTCACAGGCCTGCAGGGTATTCTGAATCAGGGTCGCCACGGTCATCGGACCCACACCGCCCGGAACCGGGGTGATATAGGAAGCGCGCTCGGACGCCGCTTCAAACTCCACGTCGCCGACCACTTTGCCACTTTCCAGGCGGTTGATGCCGACATCGATCACAATCGCGCCTGGCTTAATCCACTCGCCGGGAATAAAGCCGGGTTTGCCCACCGCAACCACCAGCAGGTCGGCGTGCTCCACGTGGTGACGCAGATTTTTGGTGAAGCGGTGGGTCACTGTGGTGGTGCAGCCGGCCAGCAGCAGCTCCATGCTCATCGGGCGGCCCACGATATTTGAGGCACCGACCACCACGGCGTTCAGGCCGAAGGTGTCGATATTGTAACGCTCCAGCAGCGTGACGATGCCGCGCGGTGTGCACGGACGCAGCTTCGGCGCGCGCTGGCAAAGGCGACCGACGTTGTAAGGGTGGAAACCGTCCACATCTTTTGCCGGAGAGATATGCTCCAGCACCTTCACGTTGTCAATGCCGGCCGGCAGCGGCAGCTGCACCAGAATACCGTCAATCGCCGGATCGTTATTCAGCTCGGTAATCAGATCCAGCAGCTCGGCTTCGCTGGTGGTGGCGGGCAGATCGTAAGAGCGAGACAGGAAACCCACCTCTTCACAGGCACGACGTTTGCTGCCGACATAGATTTGCGACGCCGGGTTCTCACCCACCAGAACTACGGCCAGGCCAGGCGCACGTTTACCGGCTGCCAGACGCTGCTGTACTTTTTCCGCAACCTCTTGCCGCACCTGCTGCGCAATCGTTTTACCGTCAATAATTTTTGCTACCATCAGAGAGGTGATCCATCTGTGTTGAGTTAAATCGGGGATTGGCTCTATTTTGTCAGAAGCGGGCGCTGCTGTCAGGCGGAGATTGGCAGGATATCGTTCATAACTTCGTCATCGGGTGGCGAAAGGCGGTAAAATCGTTGACTAAGCGGGTGTGGACCGTATAATCCGACCCACTCACCGTGCGCCCTTAGCTCAGCTGGATAGAGCACCGGCCTTCTAAGCCGTAGGTCACAGGTTCGAATCCTGTAGGGCGTGCCATTAAATATCAATGACTTACTTCAATTCTCCCGCTTTAATTTTTTCCGACTGGGACAAATTTGGGACATCAACCCTGAAAATCGCATCAATATGACGAGCATGCTCGGTCAAGTGGTTCGGTGCCAGGTGTGCATATCGCTGTACCATTTCTATGCTTTCCCATCCACCCATTTCCTGCAATGCCGACAAAGGAACTCCGGCCTGAACAAGCCAGCTTGCCCATGTATGCCGCAGGTCATGAAAACGAAAGTTCTCGATGCCGGCTCTTTTTAACGCTGCTCGCCATGCAGTGTTAGAATCGACCCGCATCTTCCTGACCGCTGCGGTTGAGGTTCCATCGTTTCGCTTTGAAGCGGTGGTGTGAACAAAAACATTAATTTGGTGGTTGCCGATTTGTCTGCGCAGGACAGCGCAAGCTGTATCGTTCAGAGCTACGCCAATAGCCCTGCCTGATTTGCTGTCCTCCGGATAAATCCAGGCAACCTTCCTCTGCATGTCGATTTGCTGCCAGGTTAAATCGACAATGTTCGACCGGCGAAGGCCGGTAGCGAGGGCAAACTCTACAGATGACCGAAGCGGTTCCGGGCATTCCTCAACCAGTCGCTGAGCTTCGTGGGGTTCAAGCCAACGAACCCGTCGATTCCTTTCCTGCGGCACTTTTATGACCGGAGATTTTTCGATCCACTTCCAGTCACGCTCTGCTGCCCTCATCATTGCCTTCATTAATGCCAGGTGCTTAGCCTTTGTGGATGTCGAAACTGGTTCGGCTTTATAGGGCCCAATGTCGATCCCTTTCCTTAGCATTCCTGCTGCACGCTGTTTCCAGCGCTCTTCTGCCTTCCTGTTGCTCATCCTGCTTACCGCTGAGTAAATCTTTGCCTCAGTAATATCTTTCAGCAACACTCCTTCAAAATGAATGAGCCAGAATCCCATCCGGCCTTTGTCTGCATCGAGAGATTTCTTATGTGCTTTCTCTTCAAGCCAGCGCATGCAGACCTCAGCAAAAGACACACTCGGAAAATCTCCCAGCTTCTCTATTCTCCACAATTCAGCCTTTCGCTGGTCGTGGAGCTCCTGAGCCTGCTTTCTGCCCTTTGTCCCAGGAGACTCTTTAATTCGCTTGCCGCCCGGCGTCGTGTAACTGGCGTACCAGGTTTCACCTCTGCGGAATAATGACATGTGCTCTCCTTATCATGTGCTTCATCCGCGCTCACGGCGACAGTGTGCAACGGATTATTCAGTGCGGCAATACATGCCTGACGGGTAACGAGGTAGGGGGATTTTGTCTTGCGTGGGTCTTTGCGTGTTGCTGTCAGCCTGCCCGACCGTATCCATTCACTGGCGGTAGGCCGGGAGATTCCGAGGAACGCGCAGGCCTCAGCCAGCGTGAGTGAGTACGCTTCCATATTGACCTCATAGTTTAAACAGCGCTGTCACTATCAGAGCAACGGCGATTACGATAAGAATGTTGGTGAGGGTGTTTGATTTGTTGAGATATTCGGTTAGTGCTGCACGTGCTGTGCTGGTTATTGCGTTACTGGCTTCCGGGGTCATCGGTCAGCCTTATGCCGGGGATTTTTCCGATAGCAACAGCATCAAAAATACGCTCAGCCAATGATTTATATGATTCAGCGCCCTTGGGATTGCCATAGAAATAAATAATGGTCTCTACCAAATCATCGACTACCAATTCACGCTTGCGCTCTGCTTCGGTGCGGATGGGGCGGAACTTAAATGCCGTAATTGTCGAAGCGTATTCATTTCCTGAATCAAGCATCTGATAAACAATTAGCGCGCTTGAGGCATAATTAATTTTGCATTTCGCCCATCCACCAGGGACTTCTCGCTCACATTCACAACCAACCGGAGGTAATCCCTCGCCATCCCACACTGGCACCTTCGATGCTGCGAGTGCGGCTTCGTATTCGACAACATAAAAAGGCCCATTTCTCCAATCGCCTGAAAGCTCTGATGTAAATCTAACCTCACAAACGTGAGCTTCGCTTTCGGTGGGGATAACCCAAACCCCATGATCATTGAGCCTAATTTTACCTGGCGAGTAAAAACAGATTTCGCCATTGAAATCCTGCGCCACCTGGCTCATGCCTTCCGGCCATCGGATTTATTGGGGTGGAGCAGTTCAGAAAACTGCTTCTCACAATCCTGAATACCCGCTTCGGAAATTCTCCAGGGGCATAACAATG
>NZ_JBWKUK010000022.1:0-80666 GCF_059420805.1 Erwinia sp. GW821-FHT03D09 | reverse complement strand
CGGAATTGGTAGACGCGCTAGCTTCAGGTGTTAGTGTTCTTACGGACGTGAGGGTTCAAGTCCCTCTCTTCGCACCATGTTGATGACTTCCTTCTGAAAGACACCCAGCACTTTTCCCCAGCAGTATGTCATTCACTCCCGGTATTATTCGTTTTATTATCACTCGTCCTGAACGTCTGTATTGATATATCCATTATCCCTGATAGTGCTTATTATCGGCTTATTGCGCACTGAAGTTAACGGTAATCGCGGCCAGCCCACCCGCCAGCGCAATACACAACGGCAACAGCATATAGTGACGCAAACGCTTGTGAAACAGCATCACCACGGTTGCCAGAAAGGCCACCACCATCAGCATCCGCCATTCGGTAAATGACAGTTCCATCATCGCCATCAGTGGCATAACCGTGCAGGGCAGCAGCACGCCCCAGCCGCTATCAAGTCTTTTACCCATCATCCAGCTTATCCCCCATAGTCCACACGCAGTGATCATTGCGGCTACCATAGCTGTGTCCACACAATTTTAAATGATAATGATTACTAATATCATATGATAGTTTTTATCACTTTGCAGCAACATTGTTGAAACTTTATTCCGGCGGATGACAGCCTGGTCGATAAATGTTAGATTGACTCCGATCTCAATTCAGAAAAATCAAATAATAACATCTCTAAACTATTCCAGTTGATAAGCATCTGCCACCTGCAGCAAGCCGTGCTTTGATATTCCAGAGCAGTCACGAGTATATAAAATGCAAACTAAAATCTATGATGAATTGCTTAGCAGCAAGCGTCGCCTGTCGTTAATGTTATTTCTTTTTTTAAATATTGTTACTGCTTTATTTTTGTCGCTTCGCGCCACCAGCCACACGCCACTCACGGCCTGTGCCCCCACGTTACTTATTGCGATATTCAGTGTGGCATTGCTAGCAAGGTTGCTAATTAATCCTGCGGCACAAATACAGCGCCTGAATAGTGTGGCTTTATTTACCGGCCTACTCTGGGCGTGGCATATATTCTCCCACTATCATTATCAATTCTATATCGCCGATAATTACCTGCTGGTTGCCCTGGTCAGTGTCTTCTTTATTAGTGCCATTGCGTTAGGGGATCATCTGCTGGCGTTTTGCCTGCACGCCCTGCCGACCGCCGCGACCGTGCTGATCCTTGATGGTGGCCGCAATATGCTGTTAATGCTGTTTACCATCACGCTGCCGCTGGTCGGCTTTACCCTTCATCACCTGATGCTGCGGCGGCTGGATAATTTCACCCGTCGTCTGCTCAGCCAGCTTTACGCAGAAAAAGAGTCCTACAACGATCTCAGCATGCTGGACCCGCTCACCGGCTTATATAACCGCCGAGGTCTGCATAACCGCCTGCAAAGCATTCTTGAAAAACACTCGGGCAGTCACTTTGTCCTGCTGCTGGATATCGACAATTTCAAGGCCTACAACGACAACTACGGCCATACCATGGGCGATCGGGCGTTAATACACGTTTCTGCCGCCATCCGCGATGCGGTACGATCGCGGGATGTCGTTACCCGCTTTGGCGGCGAAGAGTTTCTGGTGCTGCTGACCAACGTCAATGAAACCATCGCCATGCAGCTGGCGGAGCGCATTCGTCAGTACGTCGTTAATCTGGAGATATCCCACCGCTTTAACGATAAGGTATCGACCCACGTCACCCTCAGCGCCGGTATTGCCCCACTGGAAGGTGACGATTTTAACACCGCGCTGACCAATGCCGACCGGGCGCTGTATCTGGCCAAAAATCAGGGGCGCAATATGCTGCTGTCCTGGCAGGATCTGATGAACAGCACCCAGCCACAGGCCGCCGAGCCTCAGAATGTATTTACCGGTGGAAAATAAAGGAGAATTAACATGAGTCTGGAATCCGTACGGCAGTTTTTTGCCGAGCGCGCACCTGAAATTGCCATTATCGAACTGGAAGAGAGTACCGCCACCGTCGATCTGGCTGCCCGGGCCCATCAGGTTGAACCGGGGCAGATTGCCAAAACCCTGTCGCTGAAAGTGAAAGATCGCGTGGTGCTGGTCGTGACACGTGGCGATGCGCGGCTGGATAACCGCAAGCTTAAGCAGGCTCTGGGAGCTAAAGCCCGCATGCTAAACGGCGAAGAAGTGGTGAGCTGGACCGGCCATCCTGTTGGCGGCGTCTGCCCGTTTGGTCTGGAAAATCCGCTCACCGTCTACTGTGACATTTCACTCCGCGACTATCCGGAAGTGTTACCCGCAGCGGGTGCCATCCACAGCGCGGTGCGCATCGCGCCAGAGTATATGGCCACCCTGACCAACGCCGAATGGGTTGATGTCTGCCAGCAGCCTGAGTGATCTACGACGACAGCCTGAACGGCTGTCGCCCTGGTTTTTGTTAACAACCACTACCCACCGCTATTCGCCCGATATTTTCACGCCCCGCGTTTCCCGACTAAAGGCAACAAACAGGCAGATCAGGACTGCCACAGTCCCAGCAACAATCGCCATCGCCAGCCCGTAGTTATTACCGTGCGCTTCAGCAATTTTTGATTGCAGCGTCGCGTTCACTGACGCAATCAGATTCCCTAACTGATAGACAAATCCCGGCAGCACCGCACGGGCATTGGCCGGCACCAGTTCAGTCAGATAAGTCGGCACCACGCCCCACGCGCCCTGCACCATAAACTGCATCAGGAACGCGCCACAGCCAATCATCCACGAGCCGCTGGAAAACGCCCACAGCGGCAGCACCGGTAGCGCAAGGAAAGCCGCGATCATCATCGCCTTCTTACGGCCGATTTTCTCCGACAGTGAACCGAAGAATATACCGCCCAGCATTGCCGCAATGTTGTAGCAGATGGCAATAATGCTGACGGTATGCGGATCGAAGCCGTGCTGGACCTTCAGAAAAGTTGGATAGAGATCCTGGGTACCGTGGCTGAAGAAGTTAAAACAGGCCATCAGCAGCACCAGATAGATGCACAGCTTCCAGTGACTGCGCAGCACCGGCATCAGCGCCGCGCTCTCCTTACGTTCGCGGGCGGCCAGCCACACCGGCGACTCCGGTACTTTAAAATAGATAAACGGCAACAACAGGATCGGCAACACGCCAATCAGGAACATCCCGCGCCATCCCACCAGGCTGTAACACAGGCCAAAGATGATTGACGCCAGCAGATAGCCACAGGGATAGCCCGCCTGAAACACCCCGGACATCAGACCGCGCGAGCGATCGGGGATGGATTCCATCGCCAGCGAAGAGGCTACGCCCCACACGCCGCCCATCGCCACGCCGTAAATCACGCGGAAGATCAGGAACCACTCCAGCGTCGGCGACCAGGCGGAAAGCAGCTCAAACAGCGAGAAGATAATGATGTTGGTCATCAGGATCGGGCGTCGCCCGTATTTTTCCGCCAGGCGGCCAAAGAGCAGTGCACCAATCGGCCTGACCGCCAGCGTCAGCATGATTGCCAGTGAGACATCGGAAATTTCGGTGTGGAAATTGGCGGCAATATCGCTCAGCACAAAAACCAGAATAAAAAAGTCGAATGCATCCAGCGTCCAGCTGGCAAAGCTGGCGAACGCCACATTGCGCTGGGTAGAAGTCCAGTTAAGCATGGAAATGTCCTGTAGGGGATATTTGTTATTTATTTGTTTATAGCATGTGAACAACAAGCCCAAGGGAACCCTTTTGTCAGGCTTATCATCAGGGTGTAAGCGGAAGTTTCAGTTTGTTGCGTGAGTAATTATTAGGCAGGTAATCGTCGAATCAGTGCCAGGTACAGGCTTATGACACAGGAAGATAAAGAGCGTGCACTCCCCTGCTCGTTAACAGTAAGAAGACGCTGATGCATCGGCCTCGATCTGGTGCGATCGAAAGACCATGCTGCATCAACCTTACGCTTTCATCGATTCAGGAAATTTCAGGTTGTGCCGTCGCCAGATACGTCTCCAGCATCGCTAACAGCAGATCGTTATCCACTGACTGCAACACGTGGATCAACCCTCCTTCCGGCTGACCGATCCCCACATCCAGCCGCAGCGGCAGGCGATAACGCCAGGATTTCCCGCGCGTCATGCCCGGACGCAGTTCAACATCGACGTAGTAATCCGCCACACGGGCAACATCCTGATTGATCAGCCAGGCGACCACCAGCGCATCGTGTATCCAGCAGCCCGGCAGGCAACGGGTCTGCATTGAGTAATCAATCCACGGCCGCAGTGTTTCGCTGACAAATTCGGCCAGCGGCCCCGGCAGCAGGGCAATGCGATCCAGATCGCCGTGGGTCATCATCGTTTGGCTGGTGACGTCCATCGGCACCAGCGTGATATTCGCGCCGCTGGCCAGCACCTGATGCGCCGCCTCTGGATCGATACCGAAGTTGGTGTCCTTAATAAAATCATCCAGCGCGAACACCCCGCCCATAATGGCAATCTCCTGCACCGCCTGCGCCATCTGTGGATAGCGCTGGAGTGCAAGTGCAACGTTGGTCAGCGGCCCGATCGCCACAAGGGTAATTTCACCCGGGTTGTCGCAAATCAGCTGGCCGATCGCATCCGCTGCCTCCTGCTGTGTCGGTTCGAAGCTGGCCGGCTGGCGTACCCCCTGCCACAGATGCCCCAGTTGATTACTGTGCACCCGGCGATCCAGCACTTCGCGCCACGGCCCGGCAGGTTCATACAGCGCCCTGTCGGCTCCTTTTACCACCGGCACCGACCTGCCGGTGCGCTGCATCAAATCTTTCGCCACGCTGTATCCCACCTCGCTGGGGGTATTTCCCGCCACCGTCGTGATCAGCTCCAGTGAAAGCGACGGAGCCGCCAGCGCCAGTGCTATCGCCAGCCCGTCGTCTACATTGGCTCCGGCAATCCCGTTGCCGGGATCGCAGTCAATAATTAATCTTTTCATAACTCGCTATCGGAATGACGGGCAGCCTTGCAGCCACAGGATTCACCAATCTCCAGTCGGTGGGAAAACTCGCGCAGCATGGCTTTACCGTTCCATTCTGCCAGCATGACGATCGCCGCTTTAGCTATCTCGGCCACCGGCTGCCGTACGGTGGTCAGCGAAGGCACGTGATAGGCCGACTGCTGCGTGCCGTTGAAACAGACCAGCGCCACATCCTCCGGCACCTTCAGCCCCTGCTCGCTCATCGCGCGGATACAGCCAATCGCCTGCGCTTCATTGGTGGCAAACAGCGCACGCGGCACCGTAGCCCCCTGTAACATTTTTTTTGCCGCCAGATAGCCTCCTTCGCGGGTGTAGGGCGTGCTAAAAATCCACTGCGGACGTTCCTGCACACCGTGCTCTGCCAGCGCTTCCCGCCAGCCGAGCAGGCGCTCCTGGGTATTCAGTCTCTCCAGCGGACCGCAGATAATCCCCACCTCGCCGTAGCCATGGCTTAACAGATGGGCGGTCACCTGGCGGGAAGTTTCCCGCTCATCCACCCGCAGCACGCTGACCTGCAGTGCCGGATCGACACTGTCCAGCATCACAAACGGCGTGCCGCTGGCCTGCAGTAAATCGGTGTAAGGGTGGCGATCCACGCTGATATAAAACAGCCCGCTGACCTGCTGGCTGAGCATATTATTAATCAGCTGCAGCTCGCGCCTGCGGCTGTCACCCGAATCGCCTAACAGCATCACCATATCGTTGGCCAGCGCCTCCTGCTGAAGCGCATGGGCCAGCGAAGCGATAAAGGCGTTATCAATATTCGGCACGATCAGGCCCCAGGTTTTGGTGTTGCCGGAAGCCAGCGCCCGCGCCACATTATTGGGGCGATAGCCGGTTTTCTTAATCGCCGCCAAAACGCGTTCGCGCGTAGTCGCCGCTACCGGGCGCGGGCCGTTATTGATCACGTAGCTGACCACCGCCACCGAGGTTCCGGCTTCTCTGGCAACATCGGCACGCGTGGCACGATGAGGGTTTTGCTTTGCGGCCGCCGACTTCGTCAGATTATTTACTGCCATTCAGCCGCTATCCTTATTTCGTCGTTAAATTGCGTCGTTGGGATCGTTAAGATCGCGCCCGCGCGTTTCCGGTGCAACAAACGTTGTCGCCAGCCCAATCGCCGCCATTGCCGCAAAGTAGGTGGCAATCGGCCACCAGTGCCCGGTCCAGGAGAGCAGCGCCGCAGCCACCAGCGGCGCGGTACCACCGGAGAGAATCGATCCCAGTTCTTTCGCCGTGGCCATTTTCGTATAGCGATGCGTGACGCCGAACAACTCTACTCCCCACGCCGCCTGTACGCCAAAAATCCCCAGCGACGCCAGCCCCATCCCGGTGACGATGGTGGCAATCACCACGGTAGGCTCGCGGGAATCCAGCAGCATAAAGGCCGGGAAAGCATAGAGGATCAGCAGCAGACAGAAGCAGCGATAGGTAATCCGGCGGCCAAAGCGGTCCGACAGCCAGCCCGCCAGTGGAATAATCAGGAAGCCAAGCAGCGAGGCAATAAACACGGCGGTCGTCGCCACGGATTTATCTACGGCCAGCACTTTCACCACGTAGCCAATAATAAACCCCTGAGCCAGATACGAGGGGCCGTTTTCACCAATTCGCAGGCCGACCATCACCAGAAAAGCACGGCTGCGCTGCCAGAATCCACGGTTTTCGGTGGTTGCCGATGTGCTTTTCACCCGCGAGCGCTGCTGCTGTAGTGCCTGTTTCTGGCGTTCGAACACCGGCGTTTCACGCAGATGACGGCGTATCCACAACGCCACCAGTGCAATCAGCGAACTGCACAGGAAAGGAATACGCCAGCCCCACTCCTGTAGCGACTGCTGATCCATCTGCACCACCGCCAGCCACACCAGCGATGCAACCAGCGTGCCGCTGTTGGAACCGAGTGCAATAATTGAGGACACCAGCCCACGCCGCTGCGCCGGGGCATATTCACCGAGCATCACCGTGCCGCCGGAAAGCTCCGCCCCGGCTCCGAAACCCTGAGTAAAGCGCAGGATCACCAGGCAGGCGGGTGCCCACAGTCCGATGGAAGCATAAGAAGGGATCAGGCCGATCAGGGTAGTGGAAACCCCCATCAGAATAATGGTGGAGACCATGACGATTTTTCGGCCACGGCGGTCGCCCAGCCAGCCGAAGAACAGCGCACCGATGGGGCGGGCGATAAAGCCAACCGACCAGGTCGCGAAGCTGGAAAGCAGCGCCATTGAGGGGCTGGCTTCGGGGAAAAAGACATCGCCAAAGATAATACCGGCAGCCAACCCGTATAGCGCGAAGTCAGCATACTCCATCGCGGTACCCAGCCAGCATGACAGGGTCGCTCGCCAAAAATCCTTACGACCTTCCGCGGTGGTTAAACGTTCATCGGCCGCTGCTGTGGATGCCGATGAATCAACACCCGTTACGCTATTAGTTTGAGACATCAACAAATCCTGATTTGAAAATCCATTTAAGGCCCCTGCCGTGAGCTTCCTGCATGAGGAAAAAACACGGTCGGGAGAGAAGAACAAAAAGCCCTGTCGTAAAGATCGGTAACGGGTTCCCTGGTGTTGGAACATGTTTTTCGCTCCGCGCTCGCCGGTTTAAAAACAACCAGTAATATAAGTAACGCGAAACAAAATTGACCTTCATGTGGCAGCCGGATTTCCCACGCCGTGAATTTTCTCTCAACACGCATTCTATCTACGCGTGTAGATAAATCAAGATAGCAGGATTAACTCATTAATTAATCTTGATATTCATCACGAAAAACCAATGGAATTACAAATAAAATCAAGGGGATAAAACAGGTTAAAAATTCAACTTTTTCTATCGCATTAAAACCCGGCAGAGGCGCAACGTTTTCTACCTGGCCGAATAGCGCAGCCCGATTTTTAACGGGAAAATATTGCGGAAAAATGAAGGTCAGGAAGATTTATGGAAACGCGTTGTACAGGTTAAGCATAGGGGGATCGTTCTCTCATCGTGCTTAAACTGTCTGTAATTCAACCAGTTCCGGGCTATCGTAGTTTGCCTGGAAAATAGACATACAAATGGTAAACGCTGGATCGCTGCGCGCAGTTCCATTATAATCCTGCGCCTCAGGCCCCTTAGCTCAGTGGTTAGAGCAGGCGACTCATAATCGCTTGGTCGCTGGTTCAAGTCCAGCAGGGGCCACCAAATAAAACAAGGAGTTAGATGAAAAATCGTCTGACTCCTTTTTCTTTGGATGCAATTTGGGTCAGGTAATGGGCCAGATAAGGAATTACCTCCCTGCCCTCTTCATCTCGCTGCCAGCATCCCCGGATAGTGCTTCGCCACGATATCATTCATCTTTTCTGTCAGATCGTACCGCTTAAAAGTGATGTGTGCGGTTCCCTTCTTAAAGTAACAAATTCTGAATAACTCATCTTCGTAAACGTCCTTAGCCGGATTATCACGAATATGCTCCATCAATCGGGTAGAGATATCACCCCGGTTGTCAGGGATGGGTTTACCATCCAGCAGAAACAGCATTCGCTCCAGATCCGCCAGTTGATCCCGACGCCAGCCCCAGTTCAGACTAAATCCCCAGCGGTTATGCGTAACCAGATTGTTGACGATGATCTTTTTACCAAAGCTACAGGGACTATTGGTTTTATAATCCCACGACAGACCTTTGAACTCGTTGATGATGCCACGTTCAAAGACATCCATTTTATTCAGATGTAACTGCTCAAAGGCGCTGAGAATATTCGCCTCGCTGATAGCAGGAAGGCCCCCCTCCTCCAGGTTCTTATGCCACTGGTCGCGAGCCTGAGCATCCATCAAGGCCATCATGCCGGACTTCAGCATCAAATCGCGCCAGATACTGCGATCTATATTGCGGGTGACGGCAGGCATTGCTTTATCAGCCTTTTCAGTCAGCCAGCTATCGTAGCGGTGCCCGGACTTCATCGCCCAGTCTTGCGCTGTACCACCGCCAATTTCTGAGGTCAGTCCAGTGAAATGGCAGGATCGTCTACCGGGGCGGGGTCAGTCCAAACGACCAACAAATAACAGCCTTGCGAGCTCCCCCTATCCGAACTAGAATCAATGCAGCAAAACGAGGCTTTCCACATGACAAAAAAATCAGCACATAGCCAGATCACTAAAACTCAAATCTATCGCGCCGTTGCCAGCTCAACCGCAATCGAAACCGGTGTTTCTGTGCAAAAAATTGAGCAGCAACTGAAACAAAATCAGGCACAGGCGAAAGCCGTCGGCCTCGCCCGTTAATCTGGCAAGATATCACTCACCAATTGCATCATAGGGCTATAGTTCCCTGATGCCACTCCGCCTGCAATTCCCGCCGCAAGCTGGCTCAGACCGCTGGCCTGCTGCTTCTCGCTTTCACTCAGCTCCGACGGCTTTTTACCCGGGAACAGCTTCTCCATAATGAACCGGGCCGTCAGCTCACCGCCGCCTGCACCCACGCCACCGGCCAGCGCTGACTGGTTATTCAGTTCGGCGGTAACGGCACCCAGTACCGCGTGTGCCATCGCATTGGCGACAGCGTTGTCCTCGCCGATGCGTTTCTTGATTTCCGTAGCCAGATACGGCGAGGCACCGCTCGCCAGTGCGCCCGCCAGGTTATTCCCTGCCAGCGCCGTCAGCGCTCCCGTCACCGCCTGCATCGCCTTCTGCACGTTACTGCCGGTGCCCCACTCCGCCTGCGCATTGTTATACGCCTGCTGTGCCACCGCTGCGGCGGTGATGTTTCCGTCGCCGGGCTTATGTTTACTCTCCAGCTCCGCCCGCGCTGCCGCCAGCTTCGCCGGATCTTTCTGCGCCTCCAGCGCCGCTATCTCTCCCTGCGTCCGCGCAATATCCATCGCCTGCATGCCCAGCTCACCGATCAGCTGCGCTTCCTTCAGGCGTTTCTGCTCTTTCTCTTTGTTAAAGATCGCACTGATACTGCCGTCGTTAGCGTGCTCCACGTCCCGGTTCAGCTCCGCGAGATCCTGCTGCTGATGCTCCCCGTCGCGGATAGTCAGCTGACCGTCGCCGATCGCGGCCTGCGTGGTGCCTTCCGCATGGCCGCTGTTGTTCGCGCCGGACAGCATTCCACCGGCCATACCGGTCAGCAGATCTTTGCCCACCGGGCCACCGGAACTCAGCGAACCGCCGCTGTGCTCCGCGCTGAAATCCGCCCGGTTGTCGATATCGCTCCAGCCCAGCGTACCGGTGTCCAGACTGTCTGATACTGACGGCACGCGAACCGGCAGCGCCGCCCGAACCGGAGATTATGCAGACACTCAGGAAGGTCTGTAAGCTGTCGGCGCCGGAGCTAAAAAACCGCCGTTATACCGTGGGTTATATCCGGGATTCGAAGCATTTCCGGCCATCGGCCAGTATTACGCTTAAAGGTGGCTGGCTGGAAGTGGCGGGATTTGCGACCGGGACGCCGGTTAATGTGCGGGTGATGAGCGTCTGTCTGGTGCTGAAGGCGGAAGTACCGCCACCGGAGCCGGAGGTGATACAGGCGCTGCGACAGCTCTGCCCCAAGCTTTCCGCCCGCAAGCAGCGGCAGGTGACGGAGCTGATTGAGGTGATCAGCAGGCCGCAGAGCAGAACCGGTAACTGACTGGTGTATAGAGTAAAATCCCGGCTTGGTGGCCGGGATTTGATGTTATTTAAGGCTGGTAGTCTTCATATTCCCAGGCAAAGACGCGGGAGAGTTTTTGTGCTATTTCCTCCCAGTCTTCACCTTCACACCGGTCAATATAATCCGTGATGGTTTTCGTTATCTCATCCAGATCATATTTACGTACCAGAAGCGTATGGCGCATTAGTTCCGGCAACCAGTGGTGTTTGCAAAACCATTCGGGGGTGCAAACGTGCAAGCGAAAATAGTCAGCGCCCTCTTCCTTATAGGTCCCTATAGATAATTCTACCCAAACTGAGAAATTATCGCATTCATCAGGCCGATAATTTTCTAATAGATAACTATCTGACCATAAAGCTTTTAATTCGGCTTTCATTTGGTGATATTAAGGTGACCATTACTAATCACCACTCCTGATTTATCTAGTATTTGGAAGTTGGCCTGAACTCCAGTTGTTGCAAATTGACTTTTCTTAGGTGATGGTGGCCGATAAATAAGGGAACCATCAGCACTAGTCCAACAACCAGGACATTTCTTTTGGTTAGCAACTAACTTGCCACCGTCACCAACCCATATTTTTCCTAACATATCAGCTTCAGACGCAGTTCCCATCCCAACTGAGAAATTCGGATTAGATGTCCCGCTGCCTTTAACGGCTTCTGCCAGTCGAGGATCCTGCTTCGCGAGATTATTCAAATTCTGTTGTCTGAAATCATCTTTCAGCTTTGGATAAGTCGCCGCATTCTCCGCTCCGCTAGAGGGTTTCGTTTCTGTCAGCGAGTTACCTTTATTGGGTGTGGCAGGTTTCACTGATGAGGCTGAAGGCTCAGTTATGCCCTTCATCCCATAAACAGCCCCACCAATCGCCGCCGTGGTATGAATGCCAGCCATCGCGGTATAGAGGTTGTCTGCTGTTTCCTTGCTTACCCCCCAGTTTTCAGCAATCCGGTTTACGTTCGCTTCACGCTCCGCTTTCGCATCCGCCGTGGCATACTGCCACATCAGAGCGTCAACTTGGCCTTTACCTTCCTTGTATACCGTACCCATTGTGCCGATATACTGCCCGTCGAGTTTTTCGTCATAGCTTTTTGCCATCGCCGCCAGTTCCTGACGCATTCCCTGGCAGGCTGCTGATGATAACCCCTGACAGGCCGCGTTCAGCTTCGCATCGAATGCCTTATCTTTCGCATTCAGATCGCTTACCAGCTTCTCTGTCTGCTGTTTCTTTTCCCCTTCCAGATACGGTAACGACCACTTCGCATCCTGCCGCTGTTTCTCATCCTGGGAGGACAGCGCATTATTCTCAGTCGCATTCTTACCAGCCTGACCACCGGTTACCGCTCCGGCGATATCCCCTGATGCCACTCCGCCTGCAATTCCCGCCGCAAGCTGGCTCAGGCCGCTGACCTGCTGCTTCTCGCTTTCACTCAGCTCCGACGGCTTTTTACCCGGGAACAGCTTCTCCATAATGAACCGGGCCGTCAGCTCACCGCCGCCTGCACCTACGCCACCGGCCAGCGCTGACTGGTTATTCAGTTCGGCGGTAACGGCACCCAGTACCGCGTGTGCCATCGCATTGGCGACAGCGTTGTCCTCGCCGATGCGTTTCTTGATTTCCGTAGCCAGATACGGCGAGGCACCGCTCGCCAGCGCGCCCGCCAGGTTATTCCCTGCCAGCGCCGTCAGCGCTCCCGTCACCGCCTGCATCGCCTTCTGCACGTTACTGCCGGTGCCCCACTCCGCCTGCGCATTGTTATACGCCTGCTGTGCCACCGCTGCGTCGGTGATGTTTCCGTCGCCGGGCTTATGTTTACTCTCCAGCTCCGCCCGCGCTGCCGCCAGCTTCGCCGGATCTTTCTGCGCCTCCAGCGCCGCTATCTCTCCCTGCGTCCGCGCAATATCCATCGCCTGCATGCCCAGCTCACCGATCAGCTGCGCTTCCTTCAGGCGTTTCTGCTCTTTCTCTTTGTTAAAGATCGCACTGATACTGCCGTCGTTAGCGTGCTCCACGTCCCGGTTCAGCTCCGCGAGATCCTGCTGCTGATGCTCCCCGTCGCGGATAGTCAGCTGACCGTCGCTGATCGCGGCCTGCGTGGTGCCTTCCGCATGGCCGCTGTTGTTCGCGCCGGACAGCATTCCACCGGCCATACCGGTCAGCAGGTCTTTGCCCACCGGGCCACCGGAACTCAGCGAACCGCCGCTGTGCTCCGTGCTGAAGTCCGCCCGGTTGTCGATATCGCTCCAGCCCAGCGTACCGGTGTCCAGACTGTCTGATACTGACGGTATGCGAACCGGCAGCGCCGCCCGAACCGGAGATTATGCAGACGCTGAGGAAGGTCTGTAAGCTGTCGGCGCCGGAGCTAAAAAACCGCCGTTATACCGTGGGTTATATCCGGGATTCGAAGCATTTCCGGCCATCGGCCAGTATTATGCTTAAAGGTGGCTGGCTGGAAGTGGCGGGATTTGCAACCGGGACGCCGGTTAATGTGCGGGTGATGAGCGGCTGTCTGGTGCTGACGGCGGAAGTACCACCACCGGAGCCGGAGGTGATACAGGCGCTGCGCCAGCTCTGCCCCAAGCTCTCGGCCCGTAAGCAGCATGAGCTGATGGACGTGATTCAGGTGATGGCGAAGCCGAAGAGGCGAGGCGGTAACTGACCGTTAAAGTAAAAATCCCGGCGCGAAGGCCGGGATTTATCTAACTCTTAAATACAGCCGATTCCTTTTCTAAATAGTTTTTCCACTTATCCATTAAATGATTAATATTTTCCATCTGAGAGTGCTTTGATGGGTCATATCCATCAGAAGGAGGCATATATTTAATAAAACCTTCTATTTCTGATGGATAATCAAAATCAGCATAAATGATCTCAACTTCAGCTAATGGATCTTCAAAACTATTACGATTATTCCAGAGCCAGCTCAGAACAATAAATAGCCACTTTTTTTTGGTCATCAGATCATCTTTTAGCTCAAGTTCTGAACATAATTCCTTTAAAAAAGGAGATACGTGATTTACTTCACCAGGTATAACGAATGATAATTCAAGCTCAGGATTGGTATAACTTCCTGTTAATACATTTTTTTCTGCTTTTTTTATTGGCACGTCTGAGATAATGAGGTTATTTTCACAACCCCATTTTATATCACACCATGAAAGATGAGCACTTTTATCAATAAAATCAAAAGGTATTGGATATAAATTCATGTCATTTTACCTTCGGTGGTCGTTGGTTAGGAATACCGGTAATGTTGCCACCTTCAATAAATCTTTGGTGTGTTACATTTCCTTTATTATCATAGATATATTCAAATATACCTTTCTTATCATTAAAGGAGCCTTCAGCTTGCAGTAATTTTCTTTCTATACCATCACCGCCTTTGATAGTAAAAACTTTTCCATCCATCAATTGCTCACGGCTCAGATAACTTGCACCTCTATGAGTAGGGTCTGGTTTTAGCCCACTGCCGATTCGGTCTGATTCCAGAATTTTATTAACAACCGAAGATTTTAATGCTGTTTCCACCATACCAGTGGTCTTCGCGACCACTTTCTCCGTCAGTACCGCACCACCTTTAGCAGCCCCTGCACCGCCAGCCAGAAGCCCGGCGATATCCGTTACCAGCTTACCGCCTTCAACGCCCGCATTAAATGAACCGCTGGCCCCGGCTTTCTGGTATTCCGCTTCCATCCGATCAATGCGATCTATATAAGACTGCTTCACCGCATCCGAGACATTACCCAGCACGTCACCGCTGTTAAACAGCGATTTCAGGGCGTCATAGGTTTCCTGCGGATTGCTGGCCGTTTTCACGATGCTGTCTATCGTATCGTACAGCCCTGCCGGCACCCCGGCCACCATACCCGCCGCAAAGCTGCCGTCCTGCCCCAGGTCTATCGCCGTCCATTTCGCCTGCGCGCCAGCTTTACAGGCCAAGGTCTGACATGCTGCGATTTCTTTATCTTTCTGAGCCTGTTGTTCATGGCTCAGATAGTTATTCTCCACAACAATGCGCTCCGGCATCCATTCCTACTGCGTACAACAGTTTTCCCTGTACACTCAGCAGGTTACAACCGGTTTTTCATGATGCATTTTCGGAACCGTCACTTTTTGCCCCGACACGCTTTTTTGCCCCGGACACGCTACCGCCCCGCCGTGGCATCACGCCTGCACCCGTGCATTTTAACAGCACTGAACCGGCTGTCATTACCGGTTGTGCCGGGGCGCTGAGGAGATCACAGCCTGCTGTGACCGACGAAGTGCCTGCCGGGCGCGGGCTGGCGAGGCCCGCAGGGGCCGGAACGGCACCCTGTGGCACACCTGTATGACCGGGTTTTGATTTTGCATGACCACACTGAACCGGGGCGGGAGCGGAAGCTGACGAGGCGGGAAGGAGCAAGGAGGAACGACTGCGACCCGCCGCAGACAGACGCAGCCGGGCGGGCATAAAGCCCTTCAGCGGAGGCCGCCAGGCCGACACCCTTATTGCCTGTACTGAAGACGGTGAAGAAGCTGAAGCGGGTTCTGGCAGACAACTGAGAAGCCTCCCCCGCCAGGGAGGGCGGCCCCACCCCACATCACAACGCGGGGGCGCCAGACATAATGTGTATTGTGCGAAGACGGCCCGCCCATCAACGGCGGGACTGGCTGACAAGATGAACGGGACGGCTGCGCATAATACCCGCACATTATGTTGAACGGACGAACGGCCAGCCGCTCACGACCAGAGAGCACCACCGCTTAACGCTGGCCGGGCGACCGTTTACCCCCGCGCATACAGGACACGATGAAGGCAGATCGCCGCACGGACGCGGCGCTCTGCCGTGCACGGAACAACCGCACTCACAGGGAACCGGCTAACTCAGCGGGTCGTCCGGTGGCTCCGCTGCTGCATCCGGCTCCGGGTTCTCCTGCTGCTCAGCCGGGTGCGTACTCGCATGCACCGTCTGCAACGCTCTTATGCTTACCTGCGTATATATCTGTGTGGATTCAACGCTCCGGTGACCCAGCATCGCCTGTATCCACCGCAGGTCCGCGCCGTTCTCCAGCATCTGCGTCGCCATCGCATGCCGGAACAGGTGACAGCTCCCTTTTTCTATCCCCGCCGCACGCAGATACGGCACCACCGCACCGGTAATGCCGTTCGCCGTCAGCCCCGCCACGCCGTCCATTGCCAGGAACAGCGCCTTACAGTCCGGCGTGACCAGGATTTCCGGCCTGGCGTGAACAAGGTAGCGCTCCAGCCACCACAGCGCACGCTCCCCCACCGGGATAACCCGGTCAGACTTCCCTTTGCCCTGTACGATGGTGAGTATTTTCCTGCTGAAGTCCGTGCTGTATATCGCCAGTTTTTCTACCTCACCCCGCCGTATCCCCGTGGACCACAGCAGCTCCAGCAGCGCCCGGTCACGCAGCCCCTGCAACGTGCTCAGGTCGCACAGGCTGACGATATCTTCCACCTGCTCCACACTCAGGATGGTGCGCGGTAACCGTTTCTCCAGCCTCGGCAGCTCCAGGTCTGCGGCGGGATTTGCCAGAACAACCCCCTGTTTCGCCATCCACGAGAACCACACCTGAAGCGGCTGTAACGTGGTGCGCTGCGTCCGGCTGGAGAGCGGCTCACCGTTGGTCTTTCTGTAGCCGTACAGATAACGCTGGTAACTCTCCAGTGTGGGCCGGGTCACTTCTGTTGCATAGCTGATACCCCGCTCTGCCGCCCAGCAGATAAAGCGATAGCTGTGGTGCGTCTGCACCTTCAGCGTCGTTTCCGACCAGTTACGCTCCCTGCGCCACTTCACGAACCGCAGCAGCAGGTTATACAGGCTCTTCGGATGAGTCGCCGGGCCAACCGGCTGGCGGTAGATATCATCGACGGTAAGAAGGCAGTTTGAGCCGGGTTTTCGGTTGGCCATAATGACACTCCATTGTCAGGGCTGGTGCTGTCTGCGGCAGACAGCTAAGAAGAGGATCCGGATAACGGGGGCGAAGGCGGCAGCACAGTTTTATTTTTTCCCTTTATTACTGCGTTTCCGTTCAGCCCGACTGGTTCCGGCTTCCGGCCTTCTCCTGCCTGTTCTGAGGCCACTTTTATGCTGCCCGACCAACCACCGACCGCATCCCGACCAGGGGCCGACTGAGAGCCTGTCATATCCGACCGGTCAGCCTCAGACCCCGACCGGAACGCACTGCCCTTGTCATCCGTCGCGGCGGCTTCTGCTTCGGCCACGTCCAGCAGGCCGCACAGATGCGCTTCTTCACCGCTGCCGCCGTCCCACAGCAGCGTATACTCATAGGTTAAGCCGTGCCGGTACAGCACCAGGTATTCCATTTCAGCCAGCCGTGCCAGGTGGATTTTCAGCTGCGTATCACCCCAGGCCAGCACCGTCCGCACGTCCCGCCGCGTGAAGCGCACCTCGCACGGCTGGCAGTTCTGCGAGGCGGCCAGCCCGGCGACCATTTCCTTCAGCAGCACCAGTAACTTCCGTGTCTGCGGCGGCATCTCGTCCAGCGTCCGCCCCAGCACTTCATGTGCCAGCTTATTGGCCAGCGCGATATCGCTCTTCTCAACTTCGATATACTCCAGCCACTGCCCGCGATGCTGTACCCGCCTCACCGCCCGCTGGTACTGGTGCAGCAGCGCCACCGCCTGGATTAACGTCAGGTACTTCATATGGTCACGCCGCGTGCGCGTTTTATCACTCAGGAACGTCAGCCGTTCCGCATACGGGTTCACCACCTTCAGCGGCCGCAGCAGCCGCTGCGCATTCTGGTGCAGTTTCGTGACGTAACCTTTTTCACTCACCGCCAGCAGCCCGGCCAGCGTCTGATTGTGCCGCTGAAGCGCGTGTATCGCCTGCGTCTGCTCCCGGCTCTCGTTTACCGTCAGCACTAGGCAGCGGTTCAGCAGCTCTTCATCCACATCTGATGCCGTGGTGGTCAGCATCAGCATCACCGGCCCCTGTACCCGGTACTCCCGCGTCACCAGCTCACCCGAGGATTCATCCTTGCCGGTCGAGGCGATTTTCAGCTCACCGTCACTCTGCAACAGCTTCAGCGCATACGCCGCCTGACGTACTCCTTCCTCTTCCGCTATCGCCAGTATCTTGTGCTGCAGCGAGGTTTCCCCCAGGTAGTACAGGCTCTGCCCGGTCATTGCCGAGTACTGCACCCGCTCTTCCTCCGGTATCAGCCCCAGCACTGCATCCATCAGGCTGCTTTTCCCGGCAGCGCTGGAAGACTGGATAAGCACCGCTAACGGCTTATCCAGCTTGCGTGATGTCGCCGCCAGATAACCGGTTAACAGGTTGGTCGCTTCACCCACCACGCCACAGGCGGCAAGGTCATTCACTATCCGTTCGGCCAGCTCCGGTGACTTCAGCAGTTCAAGCGCGGCCTGTTCATCCTCGCCCGATACCGTTACCGCCCCGGAAGCCTGTGCCGTTTCGGCTACCTGACGCTGCCTGTCCTGCTGTTGCTCCAGTGCCAGTAACACCCGGCCACATTCACGCTTGATTACCGACAGCTCACATTCCAGCTCTGACGCCGCCGTATTCACATACCCCTGCCGCTGCTTCGCGTGATACATATCGAAGCTGTCCACGTGGAACGCGCCGGTACTTTCATCCAGCACCTGCACGTTTACCTTCATCACCTCCGGCAGCGCGTTCTTCTGCCAGCCCCGCACCCGCCACACGCGTGGCCCGGAACGTAACAACAGCTCGCCGCCTGGCGTCACCTCGCAGGCGAGGACGGCGCTTGCAGCTGGCTGATGCCCCGCCTGTGGGGCCGGTAAGGCGGCTAAAGAGGAAGGGGTTGTGCCGCTTCCGGGCACAACTTCCCGCGCAGCACCGGCATCGCTGGCAGACACTCCGGAAGGAACAGGCTGAACCGGAACCGCCATCCGCACAGCCTGCTCCAGCGCCAGCCCCAGCGCAGATTCAGCGTTACCGCTCTTCACCGCATACGCGTTCGCATCCAGCCCCTGCGGGAAGCGCACCCGCCAGGCGTCGATACCCGCCTGCTGCAACTCCCCGGCAACAGCCTCTGCCCCCCGGTCCCCGGCCTCGTCCCGGTCAAAGGCGATCAGCACCCGCTTTACCCCGTGGTACTGCAACGCCGCCAGATGCCCGCCGGTAAAGCCGTTCACCCCGAATGCCGCGATAACATTGCGCCAGCCCGCGCACCAGAAGGTCATCGCATCGATTAGCGCTTCGCACAGGATGATATCGGAGGAGGCTTTCAGCGCCGCTTCATTCCAGACCCCCGCCAGCGGTGACGGCAGGTAAAGATGTCTGGCCGACCCTTTTTTAATCTGACTTTCAACCAGCGTCCGCCGCCCGTACAGCTGCAACACCCGGCCACGTGATGCCGGATCGTAACTCTCTGACCAGCCCACAACCGGCACCACCAGACAGCCCCGGAAGTGGTCCTGCCGTGTGGATTCACGCAGCACGCCCAGCTGCACCAGCCGGGCGCGGAGCCGTTTTCCCTCTTTTGCATCCGGTGACGGCAGCGCCCCCGCCACGCCGTGCGCCCCGGCGAAGCCGAGCGTAAAGTGGCTGACCAGTTCGGGATGATTCAGCCCGCGTTTTTCCAGCCAGACCAGCGCGTCCGGGCTGTTCAGCAGGTTGCGGTGATACCAGTCCGTCACCTGATGCAGCAGCGCCTGGCCGTCATCATCCAGGTCGGTAAGCGTCTGACGGACCGGCGGCGAAGGAGCAGGAACGGCGGCGGCTGAAGAAGAGGCAGCAGCAGAACCAGCGAACGCACGCAGCCGCAGCACCGCTTTCGGCAGGGAGAAGTTTTCCGTCTTCATCATCCAGTCCACCACTGACCCTGCCGCGCCACAGCCGAAGCAGTGGAACAGGTTTTTGTCCGGGCTGATCACCAGCGAGGGGGTTTTCTCCTGATGGAACGGACACAGCAGCACCAGGTCACGCCCCTGTTTACGCAGCTGATGGCCCTGCGATTCAGCAACAGCCGCTAACGACACGCTGCGCTTTAGCTCATCCAGTTCCTTCTGCGGGATGCGGGGCATATCACAACTCCTGTCAAAATCACGTCAATAGACACTTGTGTAGATTACATTATCTATATATTATTTGATTTGCAACAGGCAGCTAAAAAGGAGGACGTACAATGAGCGCCATTAATTCATTGTGTGCAGGTATGGATATGTCAGCATTTGCAGAGCGCCTTCGCCTGTTGCGCGAAGCCCGCAACCTCAGCCAGGTACGTCTGGCAGAACTGTTAGGCGTTGATCCCCGCGCCTATAACCGCTGGGAGAAGGCCGCAACAGCACCTCACCTGGATACGGTGATTAAGATTGCCGATGTCTTACAGGTGACGCTGGATGAACTGGTTGGCCGGAAGCCTGTTTCGGAAGAGGTGAAGATCCGCAACCATATGCTGCATGCCCTGTGGCAGAAGGCGGATCTGTTACCGGATTCGGATCAACAGGCACTGATCACCGTACTGGACAGTTTTGTCAAGAAGTCGATGGTTGAACAGGCAATAGGATTTAATAGCAGGCGTTAACAGAACGCGGCAGGTATGAGTTCGCACCTCACCCCCGCCGCTGACCACCACCAACTAGTAAGGAGTTGATCATGGCTAAACGGGATTGTAAGTCAGAACCCCGCACAACTGAAGTAAAGCAACCGGCTTTTACCCGCTGTGAGTTTCACAGCAGCGCCCTGCATCACGGGCTGTTTCTACGCGGCGAGTGGCTGGAACAGGCGGGATTTTTGCACGGGATGCCGATAAAGATCCGGGTGATGCCGGACTGCATCGTGATCACCACTCAGAACACCCGCGAGCTGTGGGGCTGCATCCAGGGCTTAAGCGTTGTGCCGATTAACCGCAGGAAGGTGGCGCAGTGGCTTAGGGCGTTTCCGGGGACGCTACAGAGCACCTGTGACGTGCCGAAGTTTACGCGCAACAGCGGGTATCATGCACGTGAGCTGAAATAGAGAAGATCCCGCCTGATAAGGGCGGGATTTTATGCTCACTAGGATACTTTCAGTTCTTCAGTTGCCTCTGCTAATATTTGTAAAAAGCTATTCAGACTAAACTTCATTGCATTCTGTTCAGCTAGTATTCTGGCATCTGAGAAAAACTCGATCTCAATATTTTCAGGACCTTTATCTTTGTTTAGTTGGCAAAGTATCTGCCCCTTGTAAGAGATCTCTGCTGTAAGTTCTTCATAATTAGAATCGCTGAAGAAAGTTATATCAAAACTGTCATTCATATTTTATCTCGGCTTTTTAGGATCTAAGAAACCAGAAAATGAACCATCTGAATTGTAGCGTATTCCTTTGCCATTAGGGAGTCTGTATTCTACGCCGCCTCTGGAAAGGTCCGTTTTCACAGTGCCTTTGTTATTTAAAACTTCATTCACAAACTGATTCGCTGCTTCACTTTTTTGTACTGGATTACCTTTTAATGGTTCAAAAACGCCACCGGACCGACCTGCATGTTTTTCCCACGCTCTCGCCGCCGCAGATAAACCTTGTTCATTAATTGGCTTATTGGCTGAAGAAACGAGATCGTCCTTTTTGAAACGATCAAAGTTATCGTTCTGAGCATGCTCTTTATTCCGCGCACCTTCCTCATCCTCAGGCCCCCAACCACCCGGGGTTCCGGAACCGGCTCCACCCAGTTCAGCCTTCTCTTTATCCGTCAGACTCTGTCCAACATTCGGCGCGCTGGCAGCCTTATCATCACCGTTATCCGTCATCGCACTGATGGCTAACAGCGCAGTTGCCACCACTCCCGGACAGGCTCCACCGGACAGGCACTGTTTCACCTGCTGTTCACCAAACTCTTTCACCGCTGCATCCAGTTTCTGCGCGATGGCCGCATTTGCTTCCGTCTGCGGTGTTGTCTGCCCTGCAACCGGTGGTGGTGGCATCAGCAACGAGAGCAGGAAGTTATTCTCAACAACAATGCGCTCCGGCATCCATTCCTACTGCGTACAACAGTTTTCCCTGTACACTCAGCAGGTTACAACCGGTTTTTCATGATGCATTTTCGGAACCGTCACTTTTTGCCCCGACACGCTTTTTTGCCCCGGACACGCTACCGCCCCGCCGTGGCATCACGCCTGCACCCGTGCATTTTAACAGCACTGAACCGGCTGTCATTACCGGTTGTGCCGGGGCGCTGAGGAGATCACAGCCTGCTGTGACCGACGAAGTGCCTGCCGGGCGCGGGCTGGCGAGGCCCGCAGGGGCCGGAACGGCACCCTGTGGCACACCTGTATGACCGGGTTTTGATTTTGCATGACCACACTGAACCGGGGCGGGAGCGGAAGCTGACGAGGCGGGAAGGAGCAAGGAGGAACGACTGCGACCCGCCGCAGACAGACGCAGCCGGGCGGGCATAAAGCCCTTCAGCGGAGGCCGCCAGGCCGACAACCTTATTGCCTGTACTGAAGACGGTGAAGAAGCTGAAGCGGGTTCTGGCAGACAACTGAGAAGCCTCCGCCGCCAGGGAGGGCGGCCCCACCCCACATCACAACGCGGGGGCGCCAGACATAATGTGTATTGTGCGAAGACGGCCCGCCCATCAACGGCGGGACTGGCTGACAAGATGAACGGGACGGCTGCGCATAATACCCGCACATTATGTTGAACGGACGAACGGCCAGCCGCTCACGACCAGAGAGCACCACCGCTTAACGCTGGCCGGGCGACCGTTTACCCCCGCGCATACAGGACACGATGAAGGCAGATCGCCGCACGGACGCGGCGCTCTGCCGTGCACGGAACAACCGCACTCACAGGGAACCGGCTAACTCAGCGGGTCGTCCGGTGGCTCCGCTGCTGCATCCGGCTCCGGGTTCTCCTGCTGCTCAGCCGGGTGCGTACTCGCATGCACCGTCTGCAACGCTCTTATGCTTACCTGCGTATATATCTGTGTGGATTCAACGCTCCGGTGACCCAGCATCGCCTGTATCCACCGCAGGTCCGCGCCGTTCTCCAGCATCTGCGTCGCCATCGCATGCCGGAACAGGTGACAGCTCCCTTTTTCTATCCCCGCCGCACGCAGATACGGCACCACCGCACCGGTAATGCCGTTCGCCGTCAGCCCCGCCACGCCGTCCATTGCCAGGAACAGCGCCTTACAGTCCGGCGTGACCAGGATTTCCGGCCTGGCGTGAACAAGGTAGCGCTCCAGCCACCACAGCGCACGCTCCCCCACCGGGATAACCCGGTCAGACTTCCCTTTGCCCTGTACGATGGTGAGTATTTTCCTGCTGAAGTCCGTGCTGTATATCGCCAGTTTTTCTACCTCACCCCGCCGTATCCCCGTGGACCACAGCAGCTCCAGCAGCGCCCGGTCACGCAGCCCCTGCAACGTGCTCAGGTCGCACAGGCTGACGATATCTTCCACCTGCTCCACACTCAGGATGGTGCGCGGTAACCGTTTCTCCAGCCTCGGCAGCTCCAGGTCTGCGGCGGGATTTGCCAGAACAACCCCCTGTTTCGCCATCCACGAGAACCACACCTGAAGCGGCTGTAACGTGGTGCGCTGCGTCCGGCTGGAGAGCGGCTCACCGTTGGTCTTTCTGTAGCCGTACAGATAACGCTGGTAACTCTCCAGTGTGGGCCGGGTCACTTCTGTTGCATAGCTGATACCCCGCTCTGCCGCCCAGCAGATAAAGCGATAGCTGTGGTGCGTCTGCACCTTCAGCGTCGTTTCCGACCAGTTACGCTCCCTGCGCCACTTCACGAACCGCAGCAGCAGGTTATACAGGCTCTTCGGATGAGTCGCCGGGCCAACCGGCTGGCGGTAGATATCATCGACGGTAAGAAGGCAGTTTGAGCCGGGTTTTCGGTTGGCCATAATGACACTCCATTGTCAGGGCTGGTGCTGTCTGCGGCAGACAGCTAAGAAGAGGATCCGGATAACGGGGGCGAAGGCGGCAGCACAGTTTTATTTTTTCCCTTTATTACTGCGTTTCCGTTCAGCCCGACTGGTTCCGGCTTCCGGCCTTCTCCTGCCTGTTCTGAGGCCACTTTTATGCTGCCCGACCAACCACCGACCGCATCCCGACCAGGGGCCGACTGAGAGCCTGTCATATCCGACCGGTCAGCCTCAGACCCCGACCGGAACGCACTGCCCTTGTCATCCGTCGCGGCGGCTTCTGCTTCGGCCACGTCCAGCAGGCCGCACAGATGCGCTTCTTCACCGCTGCCGCCGTCCCACAGCAGCGTATACTCATAGGTTAAGCCGTGCCGGTACAGCACCAGGTATTCCATTTCAGCCAGCCGTGCCAGGTGGATTTTCAGCTGCGTATCACCCCAGGCCAGCACCGTCCGCACGTCCCGCCGCGTGAAGCGCACCTCGCACGGCTGGCAGTTCTGCGAGGCGGCCAGCCCGGCGACCATTTCCTTCAGCAGCACCAGTAACTTCCGTGTCTGCGGCGGCATCTCGTCCAGCGTCCGCCCCAGCACTTCATGTGCCAGCTTATTGGCCAGCGCGATATCGCTCTTCTCAACTTCGATATACTCCAGCCACTGCCCGCGATGCTGTACCCGCCTCACCGCCCGCTGGTACTGGTGCAGCAGCGCCACCGCCTGGATTAACGTCAGGTACTTCATATGGTCACGCCGCGTGCGCGTTTTATCACTCAGGAACGTCAGCCGTTCCGCATACGGGTTCACCACCTTCAGCGGCCGCAGCAGCCGCTGCGCATTCTGGTGCAGTTTCGTGACGTAACCTTTTTCACTCACCGCCAGCAGCCCGGCCAGCGTCTGATTGTGCCGCTGAAGCGCGTGTATCGCCTGCGTCTGCTCCCGGCTCTCGTTTACCGTCAGCACTAGGCAGCGGTTCAGCAGCTCTTCATCCACATCTGATGCCGTGGTGGTCAGCATCAGCATCACCGGCCCCTGTACCCGGTACTCCCGCGTCACCAGCTCACCCGAGGATTCATCCTTGCCGGTCGAGGCGATTTTCAGCTCACCGTCACTCTGCAACAGCTTCAGCGCATACGCCGCCTGACGTACTCCTTCCTCTTCCGCTATCGCCAGTATCTTGTGCTGCAGCGAGGTTTCCCCCAGGTAGTACAGGCTCTGCCCGGTCATTGCCGAGTACTGCACCCGCTCTTCCTCCGGTATCAGCCCCAGCACTGCATCCATCAGGCTGCTTTTCCCGGCAGCGCTGGAAGACTGGATAAGCACCGCTAACGGCTTATCCAGCTTGCGTGATGTCGCCGCCAGATAACCGGTTAACAGGTTGGTCGCTTCACCCACCACGCCACAGGCGGCAAGGTCATTCACTATCCGTTCGGCCAGCTCCGGTGACTTCAGCAGTTCAAGCGCGGCCTGTTCATCCTCGCCCGATACCGTTACCGCCCCGGAAGCCTGTGCCGTTTCGGCTACCTGACGCTGCCTGTCCTGCTGTTGCTCCAGTGCCAGTAACACCCGGCCACATTCACGCTTGATTACCGACAGCTCACATTCCAGCTCTGACGCCGCCGTATTCACATACCCCTGCCGCTGCTTCGCGTGATACATATCGAAGCTGTCCACGTGGAACGCGCCGGTACTTTCATCCAGCACCTGCACGTTTACCTTCATCACCTCCGGCAGCGCGTTCTTCTGCCAGCCCCGCACCCGCCACACGCGTGGCCCGGAACGTAACAACAGCTCGCCGCCTGGCGTCACCTCGCAGGCGAGGACGGCGCTTGCAGCTGGCTGATGCCCCGCCTGTGGGGCCGGTAAGGCGGCTAAAGAGGAAGGGGTTGTGCCGCTTCCGGGCACAACTTCCCGCGCAGCACCGGCATCGCTGGCAGACACTCCGGAAGGAACAGGCTGAACCGGAACCGCCATCCGCACAGCCTGCTCCAGCGCCAGCCCCAGCGCAGATTCAGCGTTACCGCTCTTCACCGCATACGCGTTCGCATCCAGCCCCTGCGGGAAGCGCACCCGCCAGGCGTCGATACCCGCCTGCTGCAACTCCCCGGCAACAGCCTCTGCCCCCCGGTCCCCGGCCTCGTCCCGGTCAAAGGCGATCAGCACCCGCTTTACCCCGTGGTACTGCAACGCCGCCAGATGCCCGCCGGTAAAGCCGTTCACCCCGAATGCCGCGATAACATTGCGCCAGCCCGCGCACCAGAAGGTCATCGCATCGATTAGCGCTTCGCACAGGATGATATCGGAGGAGGCTTTCAGCGCCGCTTCATTCCAGACCCCCGCCAGCGGTGACGGCAGGTAAAGATGTCTGGCCGACCCTTTTTTAATCTGACTTTCAACCAGCGTCCGCCGCCCGTACAGCTGCAACACCCGGCCACGTGATGCCGGATCGTAACTCTCTGACCAGCCCACAACCGGCACCACCAGACAGCCCCGGAAGTGGTCCTGCCGTGTGGATTCACGCAGCACGCCCAGCTGCACCAGCCGGGCGCGGAGCCGTTTTCCCTCTTTTGCATCCGGTGACGGCAGCGCCCCCGCCACGCCGTGCGCCCCGGCGAAGCCGAGCGTAAAGTGGCTGACCAGTTCGGGATGATTCAGCCCGCGTTTTTCCAGCCAGACCAGCGCGTCCGGGCTGTTCAGCAGGTTGCGGTGATACCAGTCCGTCACCTGATGCAGCAGCGCCTGGCCGTCATCATCCAGGTCGGTAAGCGTCTGACGGACCGGCGGCGAAGGAGCAGGAACGGCGGCGGCTGAAGAAGAGGCAGCAGCAGAACCAGCGAACGCACGCAGCCGCAGCACCGCTTTCGGCAGGGAGAAGTTTTCCGTCTTCATCATCCAGTCCACCACTGACCCTGCCGCGCCACAGCCGAAGCAGTGGAACAGGTTTTTGTCCGGGCTGATCACCAGCGAGGGGGTTTTCTCCTGATGGAACGGACACAGCAGCACCAGGTCACGCCCCTGTTTACGCAGCTGATGGCCCTGCGATTCAGCAACAGCCGCTAACGACACGCTGCGCTTTAGCTCATCCAGTTCCTTCTGCGGGATGCGGGGCATATCACAACTCCTGTCAAAATCACGTCAATAGACACTTGTGTAGATTACATTATCTATATATTATTTGATTTGCAACAGGCAGCTAAAAAGGAGGACGTACAATGAGCGCCATTAATTCATTGTGTGCAGGTATGGATATGTCAGCATTTGCAGAGCGCCTTCGCCTGTTGCGCGAAGCCCGCAACCTCAGCCAGGTACGTCTGGCAGAACTGTTAGGCGTTGATCCCCGCGCCTATAACCGCTGGGAGAAGGCCGCAACAGCACCTCACCTGGATACGGTGATTAAGATTGCCGATGTCTTACAGGTGACGCTGGATGAACTGGTTGGCCGGAAGCCTGTTTCGGAAGAGGTGAAGATCCGCAACCATATGCTGCATGCCCTGTGGCAGAAGGCGGATCTGTTACCGGATTCGGATCAACAGGCACTGATCACCGTACTGGACAGTTTTGTCAAGAAGTCGATGGTTGAACAGGCAATAGGATTTAATAGCAGGCGTTAACAGAACGCGGCAGGTATGAGTTCGCACCTCACCCCCGCCGCTGACCACCACCAACTAGTAAGGAGTTGATCATGGCTAAACGGGATTGTAAGTCAGAACCCCGCACAACTGAAGTAAAGCAACCGGCTTTTACCCGCTGTGAGTTTCACAGCAGCGCCCTGCATCACGGGCTGTTTCTACGCGGCGAGTGGCTGGAACAGGCGGGATTTTTGCACGGGATGCCGATAAAGATCCGGGTGATGCCGGACTGCATCGTGATCACCACTCAGAACACCCGCGAGCTGTGGGGCTGCATCCAGGGCTTAAGCGTTGTGCCGATTAACCGCAGGAAGGTGGCGCAGTGGCTTAGGGCGTTTCCGGGGACGCTACAGAGCACCTGTGACGTGCCGAAGTTTACGCGCAACAGCGGGTATCATGCACGTGAGCTGAAATAGAGAAGATCCCGCCTGATAAGGGCGGGATTTTATGCTCACTAGGATACTTTCAGTTCTTCAGTTGCCTCTGCTAATATTTGTAAAAAGCTATTCAGACTAAACTTCATTGCATTCTGTTCAGCTAGTATTCTGGCATCTGAGAAAAACTCGATCTCAATATTTTCAGGACCTTTATCTTTGTTTAGTTGGCAAAGTATCTGCCCCTTGTAAGAGATCTCTGCTGTAAGTTCTTCATAATTAGAATCGCTGAAGAAAGTTATATCAAAACTGTCATTCATATTTTATCTCGGCTTTTTAGGATCTAAGAAACCAGAAAATGAACCATCTGAATTGTAGCGTATTCCTTTGCCATTAGGGAGTCTGTATTCTACGCCGCCTCTGGAAAGGTCCGTTTTCACAGTGCCTTTGTTATTTAAAACTTCATTCACAAACTGATTCGCTGCTTCACTTTTTTGTACTGGATTACCTTTTAATGGTTCAAAAACGCCACCGGACCGACCTGCATGTTTTTCCCACGCTCTCGCCGCCGCAGATAAACCTTGTTCATTAATTGGCTTATTGGCTGAAGAAACGAGATCGTCCTTTTTGAAACGATCAAAGTTATCGTTCTGAGCATGCTCTTTATTCCGCGCACCTTCCTCATCCTCAGGCCCCCAACCACCCGGGGTTCCGGAACCGGCTCCACCCAGTTCAGCCTTCTCTTTATCCGTCAGACTCTGTCCAACATTCGGCGCGCTGGCAGCCTTATCATCACCGTTATCCGTCATCGCACTGATGGCTAACAGCGCAGTTGCCACCACTCCCGGACAGGCTCCACCGGACAGGCACTGTTTCACCTGCTGTTCACCAAACTCTTTCACCGCTGCATCCAGTTTCTGCGCGATGGCCGCATTTGCTTCCGTCTGCGGTGTTGTCTGCCCTGCAACCGGTGGTGGTGGCATCAGCAACGAGAGCAGGAAGTTATTCTCAACCGCATTCTTACCCGCCTGACCACCGGTTACCGCTCCGGCGATATCCCCTGATGCCACTCCGCCTGCAATTCCCGCCGCAAGCTGGCTCAGGCCGCTGACCTGCTGCTTCTCGCTTTCACTCAGCTCCGACGGCTTTTTACCCGGGAACAGCTTCTCCATAATGAACCGGGCCGTCAGCTCACCGCCGCCTGCACCCACGCCACCCGCCAGCGCTGACTGGTTATTCAGTTCGGCGGTAACGGCACCCAGTACCGCGTGTGCCATCGCGTTGGCTGCTGTGTTCACCTGACCATCCGGCCCGGTGGTCAGCTTCTTGATTTCCGTAGCCAGATACGGCGAGGCACCGCTCGCCAGCGCGCCCGCAAGGTTATTCCCTGCCAGCGCCGTCAGCGCTCCCGTCACCGCCTGCATCGCCTTCTGCACGTTACTGCCGGTGCCCCACTCCGCCTGCGCATTGTTATACGCCTGCTGCGCCACCGCTGCGTCGGTGATGTTTCCGTCGCCGGGCTTATGTTTACTCTCCAGCTCCGCCCGCGCTGCCGCCAGCTTCGCCGGATCTTTCTGCGCCTCCAGTGCCGCTATCTCTCCCTGCGTCCGCGCAATATCCATCGCCTGCATGCCCAGCTCGCCGATCAGCTGGGCTTCCTTCAGGCGTTTCTGCTCTTTCTCTTTGTTAAAGATCGCACTGATGCTGCCGTCGTTAGCGTGCTCCACGTCCCGGTTCAGCTCCGCGATATCCTGCTGCTGATGCTCCCCGTCGCGGACAGTCAGCTGACCGTCGCCGATCGCGGCCTGCGTGGTGCCTTCCGCATGGCCGCTGTTGTTCCCGCCGGACAGCATTCCGCCGGCCATATTGGTCAGCAGGTCTTTGCCCACCGGGCCACCGGAACTCAGCGAACCGCCGTTGTGCTCCGTGCTGAAGTCCGCCCGGTTGTCGATATCGCTCCAGCCCAGCGTACCGGTGTCCAGGCTGTTTTTTGCTTTATCCGCCGTGCTGGCAATCACCGCACCGTCAAGCTGCGTGTGCTTACCGACCGTAATATCATAGCCGCCGTCACCGGCAAACAGCCCGGTCTGCTCGTTCACGCTGTCAAAGTTGCTGTGCAGCTTGTCCCGGCTGGCAGTGAGGTAACCCGAGCCGCTACCTGCCCCCACCGGCACGCTTAAACCACCGCTGAGGTTCTGTTGCTTCGCATCGTAACGATCGCTGTCCTGCTCGCTTTGCAGCGTCAGGTCACGACCCACGTTGGCGGTAATTTTCTCGCCGCTGACCTGTGCGCCCTTCAGCGTGGTGTCGCGCCCGCTGCTCAGGCTGATGCCGCCGCCCGCATCCAGTGTGGTTTCAGTATGCGTCAGGCCGTGGCCTTTTTCATGACCTTTACCGGCATTTACGCTGGCGGAAACGTTCAGGCCGGTACCGCCAGCCCCCACGCCCACGCCGGCCCCCACGCTGCTGCCGTGGCTGCTGTTCTTACCTTCGGTGCGTTCGGTGTTCTGCGCCGACAGCAGGTTAATATCACGCGCGGCGTCCAGCGTCATCTCGCCGCCCGCCTTCAGCGCGCTGCCGCCGATGGTGATATCGCCGCTTCCGCCGGTTTTATTTTTCCCGGTGGCGTTGATCGACAGGTTCTGTCCGGCAGTCAGCGTGCTGCCCTGCGACTGGCGGCTTTCGCTGCGCGTTTCACTTTTCGACGACTGGCTGCCGTAAGATGCGCTGATCCCTACGGTGTTGGTGGCACCCTGCGCCGCCCCGTTGTCGCCCGATTGCAGACCGGCTGCGGCGTTGCTGGCATTCGCGGCTTCAGTCACCAGCCCGTCCCGCTCCAGCGCCTGTGCCGCCTGCACGCCGGAGAGTGCGGCCTGAGTATTTTGTAGCGCACTGAGCCTTCCGTCGCTCTCCCTCCTCGCCTGTTTCGCGGTGCTGACCGCCGTGTTCAGCGCACTGCCTGCCGTTCCCGACAGCGCTACGCTCAGCCCGCTCTGCTTCGCTTCAAACGTCTCATTACGAGTGCGCTGATCGTAGCCCGGATCGATCTGCACGCTGTCACCGCTCAGGGTCAGATCTTTCCCCGCCACCAGATCGGCACCGCCGATATGCAGTTTATCGCCCGCCGTAATGCTGACGTTGCCCTGGCTGCTGCCCACCGTGCTGACGCTCTGGCTCTGGCGGGTGCCCTGTTCATCGATCTCATGGCGTGTGGACTGTTTGCCGATGCTGAAGCCAATGCCGCCGCTGCCCATCAGCCCGCTTTTTTTCTTCTCCTCCAGCAGGTAGTGGGATTCACTTTCCGTGGCGGCGCGGATATCCACGTTGTTACCAGCCTGCAGAGTCACGTCCCGATCGGCGGCAATCGCCGAACCGCTGACCGTTACATCCTTTCCGGCGACCACACTGACCGTATCGCCGCTCAGCAGGGTGCCCTGCTCACGGGTCACCCGATCGTTCTGCACCGTATGGGTGGTGGATTTTTTCAGGAATCCTTTTTTCTGCGAGTGCGATTCAATGTATTCCGACTGCTGCTCCGTGGCGCTGTTCAGCAGCACATCGTTCTTCGCCTGTAGCGCAATGCCCCCTTTTTCACTGTGCAGCGTACTGCCGGTGGCGGTGATATCGCCCTCACGCGCAATAACGGTGACGCCATCACGCCCGCTGAAGGTGCTGCCCGTGACCTCATCGCGCGAATAGTCCACCACGCGGCTGCTTTTGGATTTCCCACCGCCCCGTCGTTCGCTGTCCAGATCCTGCGTCTGCTGATGCGCTTCTTTAATAGTCACATCGTTTGCGCTTAATCCAATGCTGCCCGCCGTGCTGTCAACCTGGGCGCCTGCGGCCAGCAGTGTGTTACCCGCATTCAGGCTCACGCCTTTGTCACCGCTCAGCGTACTGAGCAGCAGGCGTTCCTCTTCACGACTGTTGCTGACCGATGTGGTGCGCGCTCCGGCTTCCAGCTGCGTTTTGTTACTGGTGCTGTCCGCCAGCAGTTTGATATCGCCGCCCGCCTGCAGGCCAAGCTGCTCTCCGGCTTTAACCTGGCTGCCCTGCAGGGTAATATCCTGCCCGGCCTGAAGGCTGAGATTGCCCCCGGCACTGAGCTGGCTGCCCAGCGCCTGCTGCCATTCACCGCTCACCTGCGCCATCCGCTTACCGGCTTCTTCCGTCACGCCGGTATTACGGTTGCCCATCGCCCCGGAGATCACCTCCAGGCTGGCGGTGTGGCTGCTTTTCGCCGCCGAGATATCCAGACTGTTGCGCGCACTAAGGCTGAGATTCTGCGTGGCATCCAGCTTCGCGCCCTGCAGGCTGATGTCGCTACCGCTCAAAGAGATATCCCCGGCGCTCATCGTTGCCTGGCGCAGCGCATCCTGCAGATTGGTGCTTATCGACAGACTGTCGGCCTGCACATTGATGCTGTCGGCTTTTATCTCTCCGCCCTGATGACGAAAGTCTGTTGCATCAACGCTGAGCGCCCGATCGGCGAACAGGTTGCCCGCGTTCTGCACGCTGTCGGCGGAAAGTTGCAGGTTGCCTCCGGCAATAAGCGCGCCGTCGCCGGTCAGCCGCAGGGTGTTCTGCGCCAGGTACACTTTCGGAACCCATACCGTTTGCGGGCCGCTGGCGGTCTGTACGGTTTCACTGACCAGCCAGACGATATCCTGCTGAAGTGCCGAGATCTGCTCCGGCGTCAGCGCCACGCCCGGTACCAGATTAAACGCCTCCGCCACTTTCACGCCGTTATTCATCAGCTGCTGGTACTGCTCCATGGCGTCTTCGCCCCGTACCGATGTGCGACCGGTCAGCTTCAACACCTGTTCTCGCACCATACGCTGCTCATAGAAGCCGTCGCCCAGCCGCTTTTGTACCCGGGACGGGTCGTAGCCCACCCGTTCCAGCATATAGTCGCTGCTGATAAATTTGCTGCGGCTGGTAAAACGCTCGTCCGTGACGATCAGGAACGGAGAGCCAACGGCAGTATCCTGGCGGAACAACCCGTTATTCGGTATTGAGGTCGCGACGCCACCCAGATGCTGTTTTTCGGTGAGCGCCAGTTCAGCAGGCAGCAGCGGCCGTTCCGGCAGCGCAATCGTCCCGTTTTCCATCGCCGATGGCTGGCTGCCCGGTGCAAGCTGGATCGACCCCTCCTGGCGGCCAGCTCCCTCAACCTCAAAGGCCAACGGATTGCGCTGCCACTCGGCGCGTTCGGCTTCTGCGGCCTTAAATGCGGCTTCCACGCTGCTAATCTGCGCCTGATTGACAGTAGTGTTGCTGATGCTGGCACCGCTGATGGTGACGTTACCGTTGCCGGTAATGATGCCGTCAATGGTGGTGAGCGCCGTGGTTTCATCAAGGTTGAAGGTGGGATACCAGTGTTTGGTATTACGATCGTAGTGGTCAACGATGTATTCCTGGCGGCGTTCGTTAACCGAATAACCCGTGTTTTTCACGGCGCCGCCTATCGACAGATTACCGTTGGCGGTAATGGTGCTGGCATCGTTCAGCAGTTGGTCAGTGATATGCAGTGCCATACTGCCGCCCGCCAGGATACGTGCGCCAGTGCCTTCCGAGATTAGCCTGTCGCGCGATGCTGTGCCGGTAACGGAACGCTCGCGGAGGTTGTTGTAATCGTCTACAAACGGCGCATCAAAGATGTCCAGATGCCTTTCAGGGTCCCATTGTTCAAGACGCCCGCGATCGTGTTCACGCCAGAATGTGTTGTGATAAGGCGTTGGCACGCTGTTTTGCCGGAAGCCTCGCGTTTCATAAAACGTCATGGCATAGCTACCGTCGGTATTGGGGACCAGAGAGAGATAATTCACCCAAATTTCGGCCACGGCCCCCTGGTCAAACTTCACCCTCACTTTGGCCCGCTTTCCTGCCGCATCAATCTCTAACAGCGTACCGTAACGGTTATTTTGCGCCGCATCATCATTCCGGAACGTCAGCTGCTGTGTCGTCGGTGCCATGGTGTTTTTATCGGTACCGATTTCCGATCCATACGACCGCCAGTAGTAGTTATACCGATGCCACTTGTATTCGCTTTTCTCCGCGTCGCGCTCAATTTCCAGCCCTTCGCGCAGATTCTCCAGCCGGCGGGCCTCTACCGTGATATCACCATCGGCCTCGATAAAGCTGGCGCGGTTCTCAATCAGATCGCCGCTGCCAAGATGCAGACGATCCCCGCTGTAGATCAGCGATCCGTCGCGGTTCGTAATGCGCTGCGTCGCCTGCAGATCCAGATCCTGTACGGCGGCGACAACCGCCGCCTCGCCGTGGTTATCGACGCTCCGGCCATGGATCGTTATCTCATCGCCCATCACCGCAGCCGCGTTATCCAGACTGTCAACGTTCAGCATCATCCGGTCGGCTTCCAGACGCCCGCCGTTAACCAGCATACCGGTTGTCAGCCGCAGCACTTTCCCCACCAGCGATCCCCGGTTGGTCAGATGCGTACTGTTAATGGTCAGGCTGCCGGGCAGCAGCCAGTCGGTGAGGTTGGTCATCACACCGGCCACGGTAAGCGTGACCGCCGTGTTGCTGTTCAGGGTATCGCCCGCGCGGTGGGTATAGTCCGTTTTTACCGCCAGCGTCAGGGCCTGCTGGCTTTGCAGCATGCCGCCCTGATTGTTCAACGTACGGGTATTGAGGCTGAGCGTATCCCCGCTCTGGATGGTGCCGCCCTGGTTGAGCAGCGCAAGGGCAGAAGCCACGGCACCGGCATTAAAACTGAGTGCGCCGTTAGCCAGAATACGACCCAGGCGATTATCCAGCGTATTCAGTCCGCTGAATGTCATCGCCCCGGCGCTTTGCAGCCGGCCGGCGGTGTTATCCAGTGCCTGCACGGTGAGCGTCGTCAGCCCGCTGCCCAGCAGCAGACCGCCATCGCGGTTGTTCAGCCGTTCCGCCTGCACGGCCAGCGCATCCTGGCTGCTGACCGTCCCTGCTGCGCTGTTATCCAGCTGTGCGGCATGAAGGGCCAGCGCTCCGGTGGAAACCAGCTGCCCGGCCTGGTTACTGACCTGCGTGGCGCTTAGCGTCAGCGCATTGCCGCTGTGGATCTTACCCTGGCGGTTATTCAGCGTTTCAACGCGGTAAATACCGCGGCCCTGGCTAATCACCGTGCCACCGGTATTCTCCAGCCGCACGGCGGTCATTTCCATGCCGCCGCGGCTGCTGAATACGCCTTTACTGTTATCAATCTGGCCTGCGGTAATGTGCTGATCGCCGTTGCTGCGGATTGCTCCGGCAGCATTGGCGATCTCGCCGAAAATGCGCAGAGCCAGCTGCTGCTGACTGTCTATCGCTCCGTCGCGGTTCAGCAGGGACTGTGCCACCAGCGTCAGACTTTCGCCGCTTTGCAGTTGGCCCGTACGGTTATCAAGCCCCTCGCCCAGCGTCAGCGTCATCTGCTTCTGGCTGTAGAGCAGGCCGCTCTGCCGGTTATCGACTTCCCGCGTGGAAACGATCAGCCGTTCACCCGCCAGCAGCCGGCCCCCGGCGTTATTCAGCCGACCGGCCGCGGCGGCATTTTCGCCCTGCACGCTCAGCTGCCCGGTCGCGCTGATTTTACCCGCACGATTAACGATATCCCGGACGATATGCAGCGCCAGCCCGGCGGCGGACTGTATGGTACCCAGCTCGTTATTCAGGCTGGTTGCGGTAAGCGTGGCATCCTGCTGGCTCTGCACGCTGCCCTGATGATTATCGAAGGTGCCGCTGACGGCACGCCAGCCAGCCTGGCTACCCATCCAGCCCTGAATATTGAAAATATCCCGCGCCTGAAGCACCTGCGACCGTCGGCTGAAAATGCGACCGCTGCCGTTATCCAGCCGCCCGCTAAGCTGCATATCCAGGCTGCCGAGCGCATTAATCGCCCCTTTGTCGTTGTTCAGCGCAGCGGCGCGGATCGCGGTATCGCCGCTGCCGGTCAGCCTGCCGTCCTGATTATTCCACTCGCCGGCCAGGTCCAGCGACAGCGCCTGCTGGCTTAACACCACGCCCTGCAGGCGGTTGCTGAGCTGGCCACCGGTCAGGAAAAGCGAGCCGCCGCTTTGCAGCGAACCGCCGTCATTATTAAAGCTGCTGTCTGTATCGCCCTGCCAGTCCAGCGCCCGCTGCGCCGTCAGCCGTCCGACCTGATTCAGCACATCGCCGGTGGTGCTGAGCAGCAGATCGCCGCCGGACTGCAATCTGCCGCCACGATTATCAAGCTGTGTGGCTGATGCGGTGACGGCGGTTCCGCCCTGCGCGATACCCGCTCGGTTATCCCACTTTCCGCCACTGCTGACCGACAGCCGTTCACCCGCCTCAAGCCGTCCACCGGTGTTATCCAGCGCCTGCTGTGCGTTCAGCTTAAGATCCTGCCGCGCGACAATACGGCCTTCTGCGTTACTAAATCGCTGAGCAGCCAGATCCAGCGACTGGCCGCCAACCTCCCCCTTGCGGTTATCTACCTGTCCGTTAGCGCGGAGGGAAAGATGCTGTCCGGAGAGCAGCCTGCCGCCGGCGTTGCCCACCGACTGCGCCTGAATCGTTACAATGCCGTTGCCCTGAGCGGTGCCCTGCTGGTTAGAAAATTCGCCAGCGGTCGTCAGATTCAACTGTTTTCCTGCCGCCAGCAGGCCCAGGGTGTTTTGCAGCGCCTGGCGGGCCTCCAGCGTCAGCGAGTGCTGGCCGATAATCCGCCCTTTGCTGTTGTCGAGCCGCCCGGCAATCAGCCGGAGCGTTTCGCCACCGATTTCGCCGTCGCGATTATCCAACGCATCACGGGCATTCAGCGTCAGCCGCTGGCCGGAGAGCAGCCTGCCATCAGTGTTATCAATATTTTGCGCAGATACGATCAGCTCGGTTTCGCCCTGCGCCGTACCGGCCTGGTTGTGCCAACTGCCGTCCGTGGTGATGGTCAGTCTGCCGCCCGCGCCAATCATCCCCTGCTGGTTATCGAGATCCTGCTGTGAGGCCAGGGTCAGATCGCCCTGGCTGATCGCGCTACCCCGGGCATTGTGCAGCTGCTGCATCTTCATCTTCAGCTCGCCGCCGTTCAGGGTGCCGCCACGGTTATCGATCGCGCCTGCGGTATTCAGCGTCAGCCGTTTTCCCGCCAGCAGCTGACCGGCGGCATTATCAATATCACCCTCGGCGCTGACGTTAAGCGCCGACTGGCTGACGAGGGTGCCGTTCTGGTTTATCAGGCGCGAGGCATCAAGTGCCAGATCGCCATTGCTGCCCAGCTCACCCCGAGTGTTATTGAGATCCCCGGCGATCTGCCAGTGTTGCGCGGTGCCATCAAGGGAAACCAGCCGCCCGGACTGGTTGATAAGACTGCCGCTAGTCAAAGCCAGCCGCTGCGCTTCGATAGTGCCGTTGCTGTTATCCAGCGTGCCGTTAAGCGTAAAGCGACTTTCTGCACTTCCTGTCTGCGACCAGGCACCCTGCTGATTCAACAGGCTGCTGGCGCTGACGTTCCACTGCCCGGCTTTCACCTGCGACTGCTGCGCCTCGACATCTCCCGTTGCCTTGATATTCAGGCCGGCACTGTCAATCTTCGCCTGGCGGATCGCCACGCTGCCGCTTTTCGCCGTTATCGCTGCGTGGCGGGCGGCGAGCTGGCTCTGGCTGATATCGATCTGCCGCGCACTCAGACTGACCTCTTTTTTACTCAGCAGGCTGCCGCTGGCGCGGATATCCCCCTGGCTGTTTAGCGTCAGATCGGCAGCCTGCACCAGCTGACTATTGATATTACTTCCCGCCAGCAGATGCCCGCTGCTGGTGATATTACCGCCCGCTTTAAGGTGCACATCCCCGGCGGCGGCCAGCGTACCGGACTGGCGGATATCGCCCCCACGGCTTTCGACGGTCAGCGTGCCGCCGCTGTGCAGTTTGCCGTGATGCTCAATGCTTTCCTGCGCGGTCAGCGTGATGTTGCCAGCGGCCTGTGTGAACGCTTCCTGTTTACCAGCCTGCCATACCAGACGCCCGGCGCTGCTGACGGTCAGGGCCTTACCCGCCTGCAAATGGCCGCCCTGATTCCGCACGCCAACACCAGTTTCGGTACCGATCATGCGGATCTGCCCACTGTACATGCCGCCCATCTGGCCCATATCAATCGCCATTTTGGGTTTACTCGCGCTGTCTGCGAGCGGTTTCACCACCTTGCCGTCGGCGCTGATGCGGTTGCGGCCGGCAATCACCGCCAGTTCATCGCTGGCCCAGATGCCGGCATTGACCTCAACCGCGCGGGCAAGAAGATCAACATAGCCGGTGTCGTGACGGGCATCGCCATTCAGGCCGCCGCCTTCAATGCGGATCGTGCCGCGCTCGACCTGATAGCCGGCAATCGCTCCACTGGCATCCCGCTGCGGTTTACCGGTGGTCAGCGTCATTCGCCCGGCATTAATGGTGCCGCAGCCACTGCATACGATCCCCGACGGGTTGGCAACAATGACCTGAGCACGCCCGCCCGCGACCTCCAGAAAACCACGCAGCTGGCTGGGATTATTGCTGTTCACCTCGTTGAGGATCACACGTGCAGGCGCATTGCCCGGCTTCAGATTCGGGTTGCCCTGGATCATCCCGGCCAGTTGTGTGGAGGTCATCAGCGATGAGTTGTTGAGGATCGCGCCGTGGCGATCGACATCGAACTGCGTGAACTGGTTGTGCGAGACGCCCGCCTGATTCGGCGCGGTAATGTTGACCTGCGGCAGTCCGTTCTGGATGGTAATCACCTGCGGACGCAGGCCGGAAGCCGCATTGCCGTCGGCCACGATCCCACCCGCGATGGCAGGTCCGGCCGCTATCGCCAGCCCCAGCAGCCACACAGTGCGGCGAACGGTCACCCACAGCCGTGGCGCGCCGTTGCCCCGGCTCTGCCCCGGTTCGGTACTGCAGCTGCGGGCCAGCTCGGAAACCACCCGCAGTTCCCCGTGGGTGCGGCTGAAGATAAGGCGATAGCAATGTTTGTTCATGATTTTCGTCCGTGAAAAAGTCAGTCCGTTTGGTGCCGTCGTGGCGTTTCCTGCCAGTGATAAGGGATGTTCAGCTGCGTCAGATTTCCAGATTCAGGCTAAATCCCGCCGTGGCGCCTGAAGTATGAAAGTTATCCGGTTTATACAGCGGCACGCCAGCGAACAGGTCATAGCTGAACCGCTGCCACAGCGATCCGCGTATGCCGAGGGCGCTGCCTGCCAGCTGATGCCCGACCAGATAGCGGGTGCCGGGCCCGTTTACGCGCCCGTAGTCCGCAGCCAGATACAACTCCTGCCCCTGTGCCAGCACATTCCACGCCAGCTCGTTGCGCCACAGAAATCCCTTCTCGCCGGAGAGCATCTGTTCGCCGTCAAAGCCGCGTACCGTATAGCGCCCGGCAATCGCCATACGCTCCTGCGGCGTCAGTGCGTTGCTGCTCCACTGGCCGCGCATCGCGGTGAAGAAGCGCCACGGTTGTTCCGCGAGTGCAAAGGGCTGGTTAAGGCTGATATCCGCTAACAGGGTGCCGGTGCGGGCGCTGCCGCTGTGGGTGAGTTCTTCCGGTGCACGCTTCGCGCCAAATGCGCCCGTGCCCCGGTGCCAGTTGATGTTGGCATCCAGCGTGCTGTCACCGAGGTAGCTGTGCTGATTAACGCCCACTTCCCAGCCCGCCGTGCGGCGGCTCTGCTGATCCATATTGATGCCGTCCACCGCATTAGTGGAGCGCTTACGCCAGCCGCGCAGATTCAGCGTGGTTTTGTGCGACTGATTGCGAAAAATCAGCCGCGACAGGGTCAGCTGGGCGTTATTACTTTTGCCGCTGTAGGTCAGCACCTCGTTGGCGTTGGGGATGTTCTGGTGGTAGGTATAGTTGTTGTAGTTGGCCGACAGTGCCCAGTAGCCGAACGGGAAAAAGTAGTTCAGGGCGTGAGAATGGTTGCCAAACGGCCCGTGTTCAAACAGGTCTTTGCCCGCATTAGCGTAGAACAAATCGTTCTGGGCAAAAGGTGCGTCCACCGCCAGGGTTGCCGATCCCAGGTAACGGCCGGTGCTTTTCGACCCGCTGTCATCCAGCCCCAGGCTCAAACGTACCGGGCGGCCTTCCTGCCAGTTCACCAGCAGATCGCTGGTCGCATCCTGCTGACCGGGAACGATCTGAATATCGGCGGCAGCGCTGGGAACGCGCTTAAAGTTCTCCAGCCCCTGTTCGATATCACGCAGGTTAAGGATCTCACCGGGGGAAGCCGGAATAGCATTCCACAGCCGACCGCGCCACGAAACGGTATCGTCAAAGCGGATCTGGCCGATACGCCCCGGTTGCAGCGTCAGGGTCAGCACGCCGGTCGTCAGATCCTGCTCCTGCGCCATCACCCGCGTGGTGACATAGCCCGCCGCCAGAATGGCGTTCTGTACCTTATTTATCGTCAGCACGATGCCCTGACTACCGAGGCAGCGCCCTTTCGCTCCCTTTGCGGCATTCAGCGCCCAGTTAAAACGATCGGCGGAATCCCCGGTCAGGTGCAGGCTGTTGATAACAAAGCAGGGAGATTCACTTTGCGGATAATCGGGCAGAGCCACATCCGGGCTGCGTAGCCGGGCTTCGGGGTGCGGGGTATTTTCCTCACGCAGCACGCGCTCGCGCTCCTGCTGGCGCAGCTGTTCCTGTGCATCTATCGAGGCGGCTTCCCGCGCGGGGCTGTTGGGTGTAGCAAATACCGGCGTAATCGCGATGGACAGGCCAAGCCCTCCCCACCGAATAAGACGTAATAAACCCTGAGCGCAATCCTGGCGCATTCCCTGCTCCTTGCGTTGTCATTCATGCTGGCACCTCGCCTTTCGCTTTCCAAACCAGAAAGCAGGCTGCGATCGCATTAAGGTACCTGTTCAAAATACTGCAAAACGTAAAGTAATATGTCGGGCGACAATATTATTGGAGCCGTACGGCAGAAAGCAAATTAAATCGACAGAATACTCATTCAATTCAGGAATGATTTAACCTGCATTTCAGATGGCTAATAAAGATCAGGATTTTACCTGGCCCGTCAGCCAGAACTTTTTATAGCGCGCAGGCGGTATCCCCACAAGATCATGAAAGATAAGGTGAAAGTTATTCACGTTGTCATAGCCTACGGTTTAGCAACTTCCGTTACACCTAAATCGGTACTGAGCAGCAGCGTTTGCGCCTCGCCTATTCTGCGTCGGGTTTGATACTGCTTGGGGGAATAGCCGGAATAGGCTTTGAACACGTGCGCTAAATAAAACGGGCTCATATTCAGCGCGGCAGTCATCGATTTCAGCGCAATGTCATTTTTATAGCGACTGTCTATATAATCTTTAATTCTCTGCCCCAGCAGGGATTCCGAGGTTTCTTTTTCCTGTTTATTTTCAACCCAGATACTGCGGCACAGCAATAGCAGTGCGCTGAGGAGCGCCTGCTGATTTCCTCCCCGTACACGCTTCTGCTGCTAATGTGCTGCCACATCTGTCCGAACATTCCGCAAATCTCGGCGTAAGCCTCACCGCTGGGCATTACCGCAACCTGCGAACGAGTGGTAAGGAAATTGAACTGTTCCGGCAACCCGCTGGCCCCGGGCGAGCTGGGCGAGAAGCACACTCAAAGCAGCTATCGCGCCATTGAGCTGGCGGGCAAGCTGGGCGTGAAAAAGATCGTGATGATGAGCGGCCTGGCGGGCGTTGACGGCCTGATGGAGTACCGGCCGGTAACCAACACAAAAACCCGTACCTGGAACTATGTGGCTGTGGGCTGCGGCAAGGATCTGCTGTGGTGGAAGGAATTCTTCTCGGTGCTGCGCATGACCGGCTACGACGGCGATGTGTCGCTGGAGATGGAAGATCTGACGATGAGCGTGGAAGCGGGATTACAGACGTCGATTGATGCGCTGAACGCGACGCTGAGCCGCTAAATCGTCGTCGCCTCAGGCTCAGGCTCAGGCTCAGGCTCAGGCTCAGGCTCAGGCTCAGGCTTCAAAGCATAATTGATATGGGTAACGACATTGCTGCGGCGATGCCGTTACCCTCAACAGATCGGAAATTCGGTGCGGTCTGCACGCCTTTTTCACACCACCTGCCAACCTTCAGACCGATCCCCTGTCACCCGCTATCCGCCCTGATCTTTTAGACTTCAGGCATGATAAGATGTCTGAAACACCTGCGGGATAATCTGCTTCGCGGTCAGCGGTGCCAGCATCACGCTATCGAACTCTGCCGCAGACACCCACTTCACTTCTTCAATCTCCGCCGCAGGCTGTAGCTCTCCGCTCACGTTTTGAATACGAAAAATATCAGCCACCAGCAGCAGGCGCCCGGCATCATCGACGATCACCGCAGCGGCAATATGGATCTGCTTCTTATCAACCATGCTGGCTCCCGACTGGCGAAGCCCACTTAGTTGCCGGCGGCGTGTAGTTGTTAAAGTAGTCGATAATTTCAGCCAGGCTGTCGGTAAACAGCAGCATATCGATGTAGCTCTGCCTGATAAATCCTTCGACGGCCATTCGCTCGATCATCGCTTTCAGCGGCTGGTAGAAACCGTTTACATCCAGAAACGCGCAGGGCTTGTGGTGCATACCGAGCTGCGCCCACGTCCACTGTTCAAAAATTTCTTCCATCGTTCCGGCCCCACCGGGCAGCGCGATAAACCCGGAAGACAGCTCCGCCATCCGGTGCTTGCGCTGATGCATATTCTCCACCACCACCAGTTCGGTCAGCCCGGTGTGGCCGATTTCTCGCTCAAACAGCGCATGGGGGATCACGCCGGTCACGCGTCCGCCGTGCTGCAGAGCAGAATCCGCGACCGCGCCCATCAGACCCACCCGGCCACCGCCGTAAACTACGGCAATATCCTTTTGCGCCAGCAGCTGGCCCGTGGCGCGCGCTGCATTCATATACTCCGGGGAACATCCTTCAGCTGAACCGCAAAAAATGCCGATTGAATTCATCTTTTTTCCTTCGGAATCGTTCTGTTCAAATAGGGCAACTGCCATTTGCCCATAAGGTACGCGGGAACGGTCATCGCCGCCAGAAATGGTCACGGAGCGTGGCTTTTCCCCAGGGCATCCAGCGGACATCGTCGAGGCTACACGGCGTGTATGACCACCATTCGTGAAGGACGGGCAGATACTATCGATGACGTTTTTTCGCGGTTTTTATTGCCAGGCTCCCGCAATGCGGCGCATGCCCACATGAATGCCGTTCATCCAGATAGCTAAACGTTGCTGAGTACGCTGAGTACGCTGAGTACGCCGCAAAGTTTCACCATTTCTCCTGTCTGGCAGGCGAATTAAACCATTTCCTGCCGAACTAAATGTGATCCATTACACCTTTCTACACAAAAGTGCCTGACGCCGACCGGTGCAAACTTGCCCGCCAAAAAATAACAGAATCAATCGATTAGCCACCACTGCACAAACGTGCCACAAAAGCCCGTTTCAATAGACAAATGTGCAATACAATCCACCACAAAGCCGGGCTGAAAGAAGCGAAAATTACTTTTAAGTCACTCTTTGATCGGGTTATATCAGATCAGGACAGCGAAAACGTGATTTGCACAAATGTGCAGAAACCCGAGGATGACGATGGAAACCTGCGACGATATCCGCCTGATTGTAAAAATCGCCCAGCTCTATTACGAGCAGGATATGACGCAGGCACAAATTGCCCGCGAACTGGGGATCTACCGCACCACGATTAGCCGCCTGTTGAAACGCGGTCGGGATCAGGGCATCGTGACGATTGCCATCAACTACGACTGCAACGAAAATCTGTGGCTGGAACAGCAGCTCAAACAGAGATTTGGCCTGAAAGAGGTGGTTGTCGCCTCCTGTGAATCCCAGCAGGAAGACGATCAGCTGAATATTATGGGCCAGCACGGCGCGCAGCTGATAGACAGACTGCTGGAACCGGGCGATATCGTCGGTTTTTCATGGGGCCGGGCCTTACGTGCTCTGGTTGACAACCTGCCGCAGGCCGGCCAGTCGCGGCATACGATTTGCGTACCGATTATCGGCGGCCCGTCCGGCAAACTGGAAAGTCGCTATCACGTGAACACCCTGACCTACGACGCCGCCGCGAAGTTAAAAGCAGAGTCTCACCTGGCAGATTTCCCGGCGCTGCTGGACAACACACTGATTCGCAACGGCATTATGCAGTCCGAGCATTTTAAAACCATCTCCTCCTACTGGGACAATCTGGATGTCGCTCTGGTCGGGATTGGCTCCCCGGCGATTCGCGATGGGGCAAACTGGCACGCGTTTTACGGCAGCGAAGAGAGTGACGATCTCAACGCCCGCAGTGTGGTCGGTGATATCTGTTCGCGTTTTTTTGATATAGACGGCGAGATGGTTGAAACCAATATGAGTGAAAAAACCCTGTCGATAAAAATGGCCAAACTTAAACAGGCACGTTATCGCATCGGCATCGCGATGGGGGAAGCCAAATACGCAGGCATCCTTGGGGCGCTGCATGGCAAATATATTAATGGCCTGATAACGAATAAAGAAACCGCCGAGTCGTTACTGAAGTAAAAATAACAACGTGATTTCACGCAGATTTTTCTGTGGGGAATCCCTTTATCTAAAAAATGAGGGGCATAAAATGAATACATGGTTAAACCTGGAAGGGAAAATAATTATTGTCACCGGTGGCGCATCGGGAATTGGTTTATCAATCGTCGATGAATTACTGGCGCAGGGTGCCAATGTTCAGATGACCGATATCCACGGCGGTGATAAATATCATAATGCCGAGAATTATCATTTCTGGCCAACCGATATTTCCAGCGCAGCAGACGTTAATCAAAGTGTGGGTAATATTATTCAGAAATTTGGCCGCATTGATGGCCTGGTCAATAACGCCGGTGTGAATTTCCCTCGCCTGTTAGTCGATGAAAAAGCTCCGGCAGGCCATTATGAACTGAATGAAGCGGCCTTTGAAAAAATGGTCAATATCAATCAAAAAGGCGTGTTTTTAATGTCGCAGGCCGTTGCCCGACAGATGGTCAAACAGCGCGAAGGGGTGATTGTTAACGTCTCGTCGGAAAGCGGACTGGAAGGTTCGGAAGGCCAGAGCTGCTATGCGGCAACCAAGGCGGCGCTAAACAGCTTTACCCGTTCATGGGCGAAAGAGCTGGGTAAACACGGCATTCGCGTGGTGGGCATTGCGCCGGGCATTCTGGAGAAAACCGGGCTGCGCACTCCGGAATACGAAGAGGCACTGGCCTGGACACGCAATATCAGCGTACAGCAGCTGCGCGACGGCTACAGCAAACATGCCATCCCCATCGGCCGCTCAGGTCGCCTGAGCGAAGTCGCGGACTTCACCTGCTACCTGCTTTCTGAGCGCGCAAGCTATATAACCGGAGTAACCACTAACATCGCCGGTGGTAAAACGCGCGGCTAAGGAGAGAAAAATGGTCAACGTTATTTTCTGTGCCCACGGCCAGTTTGCCTGCGCCGTACTGGATTCGGTACGGATGGTTTATGGCGAAGTGAATGTCACCGCAGTGGAGTTTGTTCCGGGGGAAAACGCCGGAGATATCACCGTTAAGCTAGAAAAGTTAGTTAGTGCTCACAATGACCAGGAGTGGCTGATAGCCGTAGATTTACAGTGTGGGAGCCCGTGGAATGCGGCAGCGGCGCTGGCCATGCACAATCCCCGACTGAGGGTCATCAGCGGCCTGTCGTTACCGCTGGCGTTGGAAGTGGTGGATAACCAGGATGCACTGAACGTTGATGCGCTGTGTGAACACCTGACCACGATAGCCAGTCAGTGCTGCGTCGTCTGGCAGCAACCGGAAACCGTTGAGGAGGATTTGTAATGAACATTACGCTCGCCCGTATTGATGATCGTCTGATCCACGGCCAGGTCACCACCGTCTGGTCCAAAGTGGCTAACGCCCAGCGCATTATTATCTGCAATGATGACGTGTTTAACGATGAAGTCCGCCGTACGCTGCTGCGCCAGGCCGCACCGCCTGGCATGAAAGTTAACGTGGTGAATATTGAAAAAGCCGTCGCGGTTTATCACAACCCACAATATCAGAATGAAACCGTCTTCTATTTATTTACTAATCCGCAGGATGCGCTGGCGATGGTTAAACAGGGCGTAAAAATTGCCACCCTGAATATTGGCGGCATGGCATGGCGACCGGGGAAAAAACAGTTAACCAAAGCGGTTTCTCTGGATGAACAGGATATTCAGGCTTTCACCGAACTGGATAAGTTGGGCGTAAAACTGGATTTACGCGTGGTGGCTTCCGATCCATCGGTAAATATCCTCGACAAGATTAAAGAACACGCTGCCACAGAATAAAAAACAACAGCGCCTGTATTTATGCCGTCACAGGCAGGTACCGTCATATTTCAATGGTGAAAACGATGGAAATAAGTACCCTACAAATCATTGCTATCTTTATTTTTTCCTGTATTGCCGGAATGGGCAGCGTGCTGGATGAATTCCAGACACACCGCCCGTTAATTGCCTGTACCGTTATTGGCTTAATTCTCGGGGATTTAAAAACCGGGATTATGCTCGGCGGTACGCTGGAGCTTATCGCCCTCGGCTGGATGAACGTTGGCGCGGCACAGTCGCCGGACTCCGCGCTGGCCAGCATCATCTCCGCCATTCTGGTAATTGTCGGCCACCAAAGCATCGCCACCGGTATTGCCATTGCGCTACCGATCGCCGCAGCGGGCCAGGTGCTGACGGTGCTCGCCCGTACCATTACCGTGGTGTTCCAGCACGCGGCGGATAAAGCCGCAGAAGAAGCGAAGTTTGGCACCATCGATCTGCTGCACGTTTCCGCGCTGGGCGTTCAGGCGCTGCGCGTGGCGGTCCCCGCGCTGATCGTGTCGATGTTTGTCAGTGCGGATATGGTCAGCAATATGCTGAACGCCATCCCGGAATTCGTCACCCGCGGCCTGCAAATCGCCGGAGGCTTTATCGTGGTGGTCGGCTACGCCATGGTGCTGCGCATGATGGGCGTGAAGTACCTGATGCCCTTCTTCTTCCTCGGCTTCCTCGCGGGTGGCTACCTCAATTTCAGCCTGCTGGCCTTCGGCGGCGTCGGTGTGATTATCGCGCTGATCTATATCCAGCTGAACCCGCAGTGGCGCAAGCCTGAACCCCAGGCTTCCGCGACCGCTTCCTCCTCCCTCGACCAGCTTGATGACTGATGGTGACCACAATGGAACAGAGAAAAATCACCCAGGGCGACCTGATTAAGATGTTTCTGCGCTCTAACCTGCAGCAGGCGTCGTTCAACTTCGAACGTATTCACGGGCTGGGCTTCTGCTACGACATGGTTCCCGCCATCAAGCGACTGTACCCGCTGAAGGAAGATCAGGTGGCGGCGCTGAAGCGGCATCTGGTGTTCTTCAACACCACGCCAGCGGTCTGCGGGCCGGTGATTGGCGTGACGGTGGCGATGGAAGAAGCGCGCGCCAACGGTGCCGATATTGATGACGGTGCAATTAACGGTATCAAAGTGGGATTGATGGGACCGCTGGCCGGGGTCGGCGACCCGCTGGTCTGGGGCACGCTGCGCCCGATCACCGCCGCGTTGGGTGCCTCGCTGGCGCTGTCCGGCAATATCCTCGGCCCGCTGCTGTTCTTCTTTATTTTCAATGCGGTGCGCCTGGCGCTGAAGTGGTATGGCCTGACCTGGGGCTTCCGCAAAGGGGTCAATATCGTCAGCGATATGGGCGGTAACCTGCTGCAAAAACTGACCGAGGGGGCATCAATTCTCGGCCTGTTTGTGATGGGGGTACTGGTGACCAAATGGACCAGCATCAGCGTGCCGGTGATCGTTTCACAAACGCCCGGCCCGGATGGCACCACGGTGACCACCACCGTACAGAACATCCTCGATCAGCTCTGCCCCGGCCTGCTGGCGCTGGGCCTGACGCTGCTGATGGTGCGCCTTCTCAACAAAAAAATTAACCCGGTGTGGCTGATCTTCGCCCTGTTTGGCTTAGGGATTATCGGCAACGCGCTGGGCTTCCTGTCCTGATTTTCCGCCCCGCATCGCTGGCGGGGCACACTAAACAATGAGGTGGTTTATGAAAACAACAGCTTTACGCCTGTACGGCAAACGCGATCTGCGCCTGGAAACCTTCGAGCTGCCGGAGATGCAGGACGATGAAATTCTGGCACGCGTGGTGACCGACAGCCTGTGCCTCTCTTCCTGGAAGGAGGCCAATCTGGGCGCGGACCACAAAAAAGTGCCGGACGACGTGGCAACCAACCCAATCATTATCGGCCACGAGTTCTGCGGCGAGATCCTCGCGGTCGGCAAGAAGTGGCAGCATAAATTCCACGCCGGGCAGCGCTACGTGATCCAGGCCAACCTGCAACTGCCGGAGCGCCCCGACTGCCCGGGCTACTCATTCCCGTGGATCGGCGGTGGCGCGACTCACGTGGTGATCCCCAACGAGGTGATGGAGCAGGATTGTCTGCTCTCCTGGGAGGGCGATACCTGGTTTGAAGGATCGATGGTCGAGCCGCTTTCCTGTGTGATCGGCGCGTTTAACGCCAACTATCACCTGCAGGAAGGCACCTATAACCACGTGATGGGCATTCGCCCGCAGGGCCGCACGCTGATCCTCGGCGGTACCGGCCCGATGGGTCTGCTGGCTATCGACTATGCTCTTCACGGACCGATCAACCCGTCACTGCTGGTCGTTACCGATACCAACAAGCCGAAGATGAGCTATGCACGACAGCACTATCAGTCGGAACCACAGACCGAACTGCACTATATCGACGGCAACGAAGCCGACTACGATACGCTGATGGCGCTGACCGACGGCAAGGGCTTCGACGATATTTTCGTCTTCGTGCCTAAGGAGCATTTGCTGACCCTCTCCTCTTCGCTGCTCGCCCCGGACGGCTGCGTTAACTTCTTCGCCGGTCCGCAGGATAAAGCGTTCAGCGCGCCGGTGAACTTCTACGACGTACACTATGCCTTTACCCACTACGTTGGCACTTCCGGCGGCAACACCGACGATATGCGCGCCGCCGTTGAGCTGATGCAGGCGAAAAAAGTCAACGCCGCGAAGATTGTCACCCATATTCTGGGGCTGAATGCGGCAGGGGAAACCACGCTGGATCTGCCTGCCGTCGGCGGCGGGAAAAAACTGGTGTACACCGGTAAATCGCTGCCGCTGACGCCGCTGGGTAAGATCGCCGATCCGCAGCTGGCGGCGATTCTGGAACGGCATCATGGGATCTGGTCTGGGGAGGCGGAGGAGTATTTACTGGCGCACGCTGAGGATATTCGTGTGGCGTGATGTTTGCAGCTTCGGGCTGGGTTAGATGAGTGCTTCGCTGACTGTATCAATGGATGTTTGTACTGGGTTGTTTGCACAGCCTGGAGTTGGCGCTGGCGGGTTGTGCCCCCGCCTGCTTTCTGACTTCCGCCCTGATTAAAAAACGAATCAGATCTTCCTCTCTCTCTGCTCAGCACGGCATAACGCCTTAAACAGCGAGCAATTAGCCAAAAGGAGCACGTCCTCTGCGGCGGCCGGGCAATCCGCAGCGCTGAGGTGCAGGCTGCGGGGATGACGGAACATAACGATACGCTCCAGCTGGATAAGCAGCTGGTGGAAATGCCGTTTAACGCCACGCCAGATCGCGATAGCATTAGCAAAAGCGTTAGCGGATGCCCTGCGCGAAGAGGTCAATATTGGGCTTTTTTCGCCGGGCACCCGATTAGATCAGGTCAAAACAGAGAATCTAAATCACAGGCTCAGGCTTTTTATTGAAACTCAGAGAGCCTGTAATTTAGAGCGTGCCTGATAACCATCACGGCGGCCGATCGCACCAGTGCGACAACCGCATTAAATAACATTAAGCCAGGCTGAAAAAGGTTACTCCAGCGCCGCCAGAATGCGGTAAGCCGCCTCTACCCTGAGCGGGTTGGGATAGCTTTTGTTCGCCAGCATCACAATGCCGATATCCTTCTGCGGGATAAACGCCGCGTAGCTGCCAAATCCGCCGGTGGACCCTGTTTTATGTACCCAGGACGCCTGCTGACGCGGCGCGGGAGGCGCGATCTCCGTAGCTTTCATCGGGGCCAGCGCGACCTTATTATCGCTGCCATCCACCACGCTTTTTTCCTGTAGCGGCCAGTTCAACATCTCCCAGCCCAGCCCCTGATACATATCCCCGACCTGCCAGTAGCGCGACTGCGCCAGCGCGATGCCTTTTCGCAGCGACGCGTCTGTTACCTTCTCCGGCTGCATATTGGCCTGTACCCAGCGGGCCATATCCTCAATCGAGGTTTTCACACCGTAGGCTTCCGCATCCAGCATGCCCGGAGAGACGTGCACCGCTTTCCCGTTGCGGTAGCCCCAGGAATAGTTTTTAGCCTCGCTTTCCGGTACCTGATACCAGGTGTGCTTCAGCGCTAACGGCTGCAGTACGCGGCGGTTCATCGCCTGCTCAAAGGTCATCCCCGAAGGCTTCACCGCCAGCGCACCAAACAGGCCGATGCTGGCATTGGCATACAGGCGCTTTTCCCCCGGTGCCCACTCCGCCTGCCAGGACTGGTAATATTTTTGCAGCGCGGCAGCATCGGTGACGTTATCCGGCACCTGTAGCGGCAGGCCACCGGCGGTATAGGTCGCCAGGTGCAGCAGCGTTATCCCCTGCCACTGCTTGCCGGAGAGCGCAGGCCAGTATTTGCTGGCCGGATCGCTGAGGCTGATTTCCCCACGGGCAATCGCATCGCCGCCCAGCACGCCGGTAAAGGTTTTGCTCACCGAACCCAGCTCAAACAGGGTTTCCTGCGTGACCGGCTTCTTCCCCGCCACGTCCGCCAGCCCCCAGGTAAAGTAATGGGGTTTGCCCTGATAAATCACCGCCACCGCCATCCCCGGGATCGCCTGCTCTTTGATTAACGGCGCGATAGTGCGATTAACCACATCGGTCAGCTGTGCGTCAGTTGTGGGTGCGGCAAAGGCAGGAGTGGATGCGGCGAGCAGCAGCGTGGTAGTGAGGAGGGGTTTTAGCATGGGGATCTTCCTTAATGATGGAGCGAGTGTTTTGCGACAGAAGTGGCTGAAAACAGCTGCCGATAGCGCCGTAAAGCATGCATTTTACCTCTCAGTCTATGCCGATAAAACCGCTTTTCTTAAACATATGGCCCGGAGATGTTTACGGCATCGACACATCTGGCCGATATGTCGATAAAACACGATTTTTTAAACATGTTGGGATGACATGTTTATGGTATCGACATGACTTATACGCGATAAAATTAAAAATAAAATTCTACGACTAAATTACTATTGCTGACTCCCAAAGAAGATCGCTTTTTACTCAGGACAATCGCGATACTTTCCATACAGAATGTCCTGAATGATATTGGTTACGTTCTCACATTCCCGTCATCTGTATACTGAACATTGCCATCCACGTAGCGCCATGTAATTTTATCGTACATCAGAGCGATAGATTCCATATGATTGATTTGCGAATTACCTGCCATTTTAGCATTTGGCATACCTGGATTAACTCCAGTAATCTTAACTCCCTCAATAGTCATAATGAAATAGCATTCTTCCTGACCTGTATGATTGCTACGGTTCCAGCGGATCTCCGAAGACTTCAGTGTCTGCCCCGTAGCAACCGCTTTGTTCAGGTACGGACTGGCACTATCAAACTCCTTTTGATTGTGATTTTTTCCGCAATAAACCAATAACACAGCATTACGAATTACATAACAGGCTATTACAGTCAGGTCCGGCCTCACCAATATAATGGCGGACTGAACAGGATTAAGCCCCTTTCAACATATCAAACACTACTCGGGCAAAGCCTTTCGCCAGCTCCTGATTTGACAGGTACTGCATCATCATCTCTTTTTGGGCATCATTGCTGTCCATTACTGCATCATCAATGGCTTTAGGAAAATCCCCCAGCATGGCCTGTTCACGCGTATTGTTAGCAATTTGCGTCATCACCGCTTCGTTTTCCGACAGCTTATCGCGCACGGTAAAGGCATAGTTGATCATGTCTTTTTCGCTAAGATTATCGGTAATGAACAGGTCATTCAGCCGCGCCAGAATACTGGATAGAAACTCTTCTTTCTTGTCTTTCGGCTTCGCCGTTCCGACATCATTACCCGGTGTGATTTTGTAGTCCGCCGCATCTTCCTGCAGCTTGAGATGCTGTTGGTGAAGCCTGGATAAACGGTAGTGGCTCATCTCCACGTTACTTAAATCAACCTCGTCTTCTTCGATGCGCTGTTCATGCAATAGCGGGCGCAAATGCCGAGCAAACAGGCTGAGCTTTTCCAGATCCTTGTCATCGTAATCCACAATCTGCGACATAAACTCGTAGAAACGAACAAAACTGCCGAGATCTTTTTTGAAGATATCCAGCCTGTCTTTTTCCTGTTTACAGGCCTTAAAGGTATTTTCCGAGTTGGTGATCAGCACAACATCGCCAGTTTTTTTAGTACGTTCGAATATCTCTTTTGCCTGCACATAAGCGTCAATCGCCGAAGTATAACGTTGTTTCCAGCGCTCAACGGCTGGCTTACAGATATTACTAATCGCAGCGTTGGATTTATGTTTACTGAAGAACGCCTCGCAGAACTGCTCCACTTCGTTCCACAGGAAAATGCCGCTGGTACGCAGCTTTTCATAAAGCTCAAAGACGAGTTGCGGGTCGCTGACATCCGTGAGTTCCGCTGTCTGATAGTAGGGTTGGAAAGCAGCCAAAATCTCGTCAGGCTCGTTCCAGAAATCGAGCACAAAGGTGCCGGACTGCGCCTTCCCAGGATAGGTACGGTTCAGGCGCGACAGCGTCTGTACGCATTCCACACCGGCCAGCTTTTTATCCACATACATGGCACACAGCTTGGGTTGGTCAAAACCGGTCTGGAATTTGTTGGCCACCAGCATCACCTGATAGTCGTCGGTATCAAACGCTTTGCGCATATCCCGGCCTTTCAGCCCGGGGTTCATATTGATCTCAGTGAACTTCTGGTTAAGCAGCGCAAGGCTGTTGTGGTCACTTTCAAAGAATTCCACTTCCCCTGAGAACGCCACCATCGCGCTGATCTTGTCGTACTTGTGCTCGGCAATATATTTATCGAATGCCAGCTTATAACGCACAGCGGCCTTACGCGAACTGGTCACCACCATCGCTTTCGCCTGGCCAGCCAGCAAGTGCGTCACATGCTTACGGAAATGCTCAACAATCACCTTCACTTTCTGCGACACATTGTGATCGTGCAGCGAAACCCACTGGTTCAGCTTGACCCTGGCTTTTTTACTGTCCACTTCCCGGTCAGGATCGTCCAGCTTTTGCAGCAGCTTGTACGCCACCTTGTAGTTGGTGTAGTTCTTCAGCACATCAAGAATAAAGCCTTCTTCGATGGCCTGACGCATCGAGTAAACGTGGAACGCTTCCGGTTTGTTAGTTTTTGACGCCGGTTCCAGCGGTTCAGGACGGCGGCCGAACAGCTGCAGCGTTTTATCCTTCGGCGTGGCGGTAAAGGCGTAAAAGTTGAGGTTGCTGCTGCCTTTGCGTGCGGCGACGGTGGCACCCAGAACATCTTCTGAAGTCATTTCCACATCATCATCCGTTTCTTCGAGCATTAGTACTTCTTTCAGCTGTCGCGCCGTAGAGCCGCTCTGTGAGGAGTGCGCTTCATCGGCGATGACCGCGTATTTACGCTGTTTGAGGCTGACGCTGTTTTCAATCGCCTTCAGGACACACGGGAAGGTCTGAATGGTGACGATGATAATCGGCTGCGAATTTTCCAGCGCGCTGGCCAGCTTCTCCGATTTCGAGCCGTCGCCTTCTTTGTTATTGATCCGCCCGACCACGCCATCCTGATGTTCAAACTGATAGATGGTGTCCTGCAACTGATCGTCAAGCACGATGCGATCCGTCACCACAATCACCGAGTGGAACTGCTTCTCGCCATTTTCATCGTACAGGCGGGAAAGCTGGTGGGCCGTCCAGGCGATGGAGTTCGATTTTCCCGACCCCGCACTGTGCTGAATCAGGTATTTATTGCCGGTTCCTTCCACCGTAGCGGCGGTGATCAGTTTGTTCACCACGTCCCACTGGTGATAGCGCGGGAAAATCAGGCTCTCGCTTTTGTACTTCAGACCAAGGGCGTTTTCTTTTTCTACGATTTGAAGATGCACGAAACTCGCGAGAATTTTCAGCAGATTGTCCGGTAGTAGCACCTCATTCCACAGATAGCTGGTGGCGTAGTCGTTGGCATCTTCCGGGATGTCGTTCCCCGCGCCGCCGTCATGGGTCCCTTTGTTAAACGGCAGGAAGAAGGTTTTATCGCCATCCAGTTTGGTCGCCATAAACACTTCATACTGGCTGACGGCAAAGTGCACCAGCGCACCACGTTTAAAGGTCAGCAGCGGCTCCGGTTTATTGGTGCCAGGGTCCTTCGGTAAACGCGTTTTCTTATACTGCGTGATGGCATTTTGCACTGTCTGCTTAAATTCAGACTTCAGCTCCAGCGTTGCTATCGGCAGGCCATTAACGAACAACGCCAGGTCGATACGCCATTTCTTCGCCTTAACGCCCGTTTCTTCAAATGCGGCGTTCGACGCATGCGGGCTGTAAACCAGCTCCGGCACAATGCGGCAGATATTCTGTTTGTAGCGCGCAAGGGTTTCCGGGTTGAGGTTATGTTCCGGCTTAAACTGGCACAGGGAAAAACGAGCGCTATGGCTTTTGATACCATGACGCAGCACGCCAAGCGTGCCGTAAGTGCGCGACAGCATATCGGTGGCGTTGATATCCGCTTTTTTCAGCTGAGCCACCAGCGCATCGAGGAAATGACGCTCAGTATCGGTAGGATAAATTTTGGCAAACTTCTCCCATTCCTGCGGCTGCGTGGTTTGCACAAAGGTTAGTGCATCCTGCGAGTACAGCGCACGTTCGCGATCGTAGCCATCGGTTTTGCCACAAATCCAGCCTTTTGTCTCCATCTGAGCAATCATCTCATTCTGGAAAATCAGCTCTTTGGTGCTGTCCATGCTCATGCGGTGGCCTCCTGTGGCTCCTCAACATTCTGCGTGTCAGGGGCAACCCAATCGCGGACGTCGATTTTTCCCGTGACGGCAGCGGAGATTAGGGCGGTGCGGCGTTCCTGGAGAATTTCAATTTCCTTTTCACAACTCAACAGAAGGTTTGTGAATATAGTTTTCTTTTCTTCAATGGCCCTTACTATTTCTGCCTGTTCTTTTAGTGGAGGCACAGGTATTGGATAGCATTTCACATCAGAGCATGTAATCGCCGCTTTTGTGCTTCCCCATCCCTCAGAACTAGTGCGTATTTGCTGATATTTGCTTTGTAGCCACAAATGGATAAATTCAGGCGAAATTTTATCTTTTGCCCTAGGCGTTATATATGCAACATGCTGGTTAATGGTTGCATTTATCATCATTAATGCAGATGTACCTCTAGTTTTTCCTTCGCCTGTAATAGCCATAATAACACTTCCTTTTTTTACTATAGGCAAACTACATTCATACAGAGCTTTGGTAGTAACGAATTGTTCTGCAGTTAATATTCTTTCATCATTAACTTTCGAGCTATTTAGCCATGGATAAGAGCCATTTTGCCAAAACAGGGCATTTTCTCTACTAGGAGTACAACCATTACCTACATTGCATACCCATCCAATACGAGACTGTTCCCAATGCTCCGGGATATTCCCCAACCACTCAACACCAGAATCTTTCATCGGCACATCAGGGTTTAGCCCTTTGGTGACGGCATGACTGATCACTGCCTGACGTTTTTCTTTCAGCAGTTCAATCAGTTGTTGTTGCTTCTCGATCAGCTTATCGATTTTTGCGGTTTCGTGCTTGAGAAAATCTACTATTATTGATTGCTCTTTTTTACCTGGAAGCCCAAATTTAAAATTATTTAGGACTTCTGAAGGTACCCTCTTCAATCCACCAGCACCGGTCATAGCACCTTCAGCTATGGACATGAAGTTATCTTCCTGAAGACGATAAAATAAGAAATCATTGTTTATAATATCATTACAACGTAAAACATAAATTTCAGAAGAGCCAAAGCCTATGCCATTATGCAAATCATGCGCAACGACCATGTTTTTATTTTCGAAGCATGGCGTAACCTTTGCGATTAGGATGTCTTCATTTTCAAAGTATGTATATCCATTATATACATCGGAGACATCTTTTACTTCATCTAAAGATAAGGAATTGAATTTGAGCTTTTCCATCGGAATAAAGCTACACATCCCTTTCATTTTTTCTATGCTAATGCATGACTTAGAAGGATTTAGTTGTACTACATGTTTTATTGCTAACGTTGTCCAATGATCTGGAATCGCCCCCAGCCACTCAACCCCAGAATCCTTATACTCCGGATACGCCTTATACTTAGCCATCAGGAATGTACCTCCTGCAGCAGCTTCATAATCTCGGCGCTGACCGCATCCAGATCGGCATCAATCTCTTCGAGCGGGCGCGGTGGCTGATAGACATAAAAGTGGCGGTTAAACGGGATTTCGTAGCCGACAATCCCCACCTCATTATCTTTGGCATCACGCTTATCGGCGTTGATCCACGCGTCATTCACATGTGGCAGTACTTCCGCTTTGAAGTAGTTTTCAATCAGATCGCTGGTAGAGACTGCCGGGTTCAGCAGCACGTTTTCGTTATCGCGCAGCTCACCATCCTGCTCAAACTCAACGACCTTGCCTTTGTATTCAAATGCACCGTACAGCGGCTGAGCGGCTTCTTTCAGCACCTTCTTCACCACCGGTTCGGCATCCGGGTTTTTAGTGGTGATGGCGTCGATAAACTGCTTGTTCTCTTTCGCGTCCAGCTTCACGCCAGCCGTTTTGATTGCCCCTTTCAGGGTCAGCTGGAACTGATTGAAGTCATTGCTCACCCGCGTTTTACCACCCGCCTGCGTACCCAGAGCCGTCTGAATCTGCTGTGCCTTTTCCATCAAGGCGCGCTGCGCCAGCCACAGCTTGCTGTCGAGCAGATCCTTAATTTGTTTCTCTTTTAATTCAGCAAATTCGGCTTTGATGATGGTGCGCGCTTCTGCTTCCAGCTGGGAGAAATCACCGTAGGTGGCCTCCTGCCATTGGGCCGCGAACTCTTCATACAGGCGTTCCATCGGCGCGTTAAACGGCTTCGGCGCAAAGCGCAGAGTCGCAATCGCTTCATCCGTGACCTGAGCGGATAAACGCAGCGGGCGTTCGATGGTCAGACGGCGATAGCCAAAGTCGGTGCTGTTAAAGATTTTGCTGGCGAAGGTTTTCGGCGCTTCGGTTTTGGCAGTGGCAGGCTGACGGCCACGGCTGGATTTTTGCTCGGTGGCTTTTTCCAGACCCAGTTCTTCCAGGGTTGTGGCATCCACCACCTCAAACTCACCGAAGGTCTGCGTGATCAGTTTGATATCGTCATCGCCCATCAGGTTGCGCTTCGAACCCAGCGATTTACGCATTTTGCCGCACAGGTTGGTGCCATCAATCAGCTGTACTTTGCCTTTACGCTCAGGCGCTTTCTTGTTGGAGAGGATCCAGACGTAGGTGGCAATGCCGGTGTTGTAGAACATGTCCGTTGGGAGCGCGACGATACCTTCGAGCAAATCGGCTTCCAGAATGTAGCGACGGATTTCGCTCTCACCGCTGCCCGCACCCCCGGTAAACAGTGGCGAGCCGTTAAGGATAATCCCGATCCGCCCGCCGTTGCTTACGGTGCCATCCACATTGTGGTTGTCGCGCATTTTGCTGATCAGATGCATCAGGAACAGCAGCGAGCCGTCGGAAACACGCGGCAGGCCCGGACCAAAGCGACCGTTAAAGCCTTTCTGCGTATGTTCGTCGTTAATCTCGCCCTCAATCTTTTTCCAGTCCACACCAAACGGCGGGTTAGAGAGCATGTAGTCAAACTGGTCCAGCGGCAGCTGGTCGTTAGAGAGGGTGTTACCCAGCTTAATGCGGCTGACGTCCTGACCTTTGATCAGCATGTCGGCTTTACAGATAGCGTAGGATTCCGGGTTCAGCTCCTGGCCAAAGGCACGCATCACAGCGTTAGGGTTCAGCTCGTGCACATATTCCATGCCTGAAGAGAGGAAGCCGCCGGTCCCGGCCGTCGGGTCGTAAATGGTGCGGATGATACCGTCCTGCGTCAGGGCTTCATCATCTTCCATAAACACCAGTGAGGTGGTCAGACGCACGATATCGCGTGGGGTGAAGTGCTCACCGGCGGTCTCGTTAGAACTTTCCGCAAAACGACGGATAAGCTCTTCAAACACCAGGCCCATTTCATAGTTGGAAATCGCTTTCGGGCTCAAATCGGTGGTGGCGAATTTCTTCACCACTTTAAACAGCAGGTTGGCATCTTCCAGCAGGCCGACAAACTCACTGAATTTGAAGTGCTCGAAGATTTCACGCGCGTCCGGAGAGAACGCCTGTACGTAGCTTTCCAGGTTGGCTTTGATGTCGTTCTGCCCCATCTTACCCAGATCCATCTTCGAGGTGTTAAAGAAGGAAAGCCCGCTGGCGCGCAGCAGAAACTTCTCTTTGGCATCTTCCGGCAGTGGACTGGTTTTTAATTCATCATATTTCGCCACCACCGCGTCTTTGGTCTCCGCCAACACACACTCAAGACGACGCAGCAGCGTAAAGGGCAGGATCACGCGCCCGTACTGAGACTGTTTAAAATCTCCGCGCAGCAAATCAGCCACCGACCAGATAAACGCAGCCGTTTGAGAAAAGTTAGTGTTAGTCATGAAACCCTCGGAAGAGATCGCAGCCCTGGAGCAAAATGCTCGGGCAAAAATTCAGTTTTGGAATCCAGTGCGCAAAATAATACCTGCTACAGGGACTATCGCAACCGATATGGGACAAAGAAATGAAGAGTGGGATTGAATGGTTACTAAAACTGACTTCGCAGGCCAGCGCTATCGAAAACTCTGAATTCAATTCATACCAGCACGAAAATGTAATTAGCCTGAAAGGGTAAACGAGCATCCTCTCTGTTTCAAAACCAGCAGAAACACTGTGTTCAGTAAGATCTATCTATACGGCTGAAATATTGAGAAAATAATAGAAATGAATTGGTACTGACTCCGCATCCCAAAAACAAAAAAACCACCTCAAGGGTAGCTTTAATTTTCATACTCAATCTATGAGAAGGCCGGACTCGCAAATGATGATTAATTATTTGATTTAAAAGAAATAAAAAATAAAATTTAGATAATATACCAACATCGATACCAACACATTAAATCGTTGATTTTGGGACTCGAATCGGGGCAAGCGTTACCTGGATGATGACGAACTTCAGCGATCCTCTCGGGTATGCCAAAGGTCAACAATATAAATAGTATCGCGCTGAATTTCATAGTGAACGTCATAATCATCAAACAAAATTTTCCTCACTTCTCGTGGTTCATATCTTGTCTGAGGCACACCGATTCCTGGATGGTCGGCGAGCCCTGAGGTTCCTATGATCAAACGTTCTAATACGTTGTCAGCATGGTGCCGACTGTACTGACAGGCGAACCTATAAATACGCTCCAGGTCATCCTGGGCCTTTTGGGTCCAACGTATTTCCATGGGTTACGATTTTTTCAGTTTGTTAGCGAAGTCAACCACATCCGCATGGCTAACCACCCTTCCCGCATCGACATCAGCAAGCCCTTTCAAAATCTGCTGATGCCGCCGCTCTCTCTCTTCAATCATGGCGGTTAACGCTTCCTTAATCACCCAGCTTTTGGATCTGTCCAGCTCAATAGCCAGGTTTTCAACCGCCGCAGCAAGCTCTGCAGGGATCTGAGCACTGATCGTCTGTTTCGCGGGTTGTCTCATGACCGTCACCTTTTAATAAAAGTTAATAACACTTATTAAAATAGCATATTTGCGTTCGCGTAACTACCTGCGGCGAAGACAACTTCAATCCTCCCATCATCTTGAAGCCAGCATTCCCGGATAGTGTTTAGCAATGATGTCATTCAACTCCAGGCGCTTGAAGGTCAAGTGCGCCGTGCCTTTTTGATAGTAACGAATGCTGAAGAACTCATCTTCGTAAACGTCCTTAGCCGGATTATCCCGGATATGCTCCATCAACCGAGTGGAGATATCACCCCGGTTGTCAGGGATGGGTTTGCCATCCAGCAGAAACAGCATTCGCTCCAGGTCCGCCAGTTGATCCCGCCGCCAACCCCAGTTAAGACTGAATCCCCAGCGGTTATGCGTCACCCGATTGTTAATGATGATCTTCTTACCGAAGCTGCAAGGGCTATTGGTTTTGTAATCCCATGACAGGCCTTTGAAGACGTTAATGATGCCACGTTCGAAAACGTCCATTTTATTGAGATGTAACTGCTCAAAAGTACTGAGGATATTCGCCTCGCTGATTGCAGGGAGGTCGCCGCTCAGCAGGATGGTTAGGTTTATCACCACTGATCGCTCACACCTTTCTCTGCGCTGGCTTGCCACGACTCAGAAACAACGGCATTTCCCGCGAACTGTTGCTGTTGATATTGAAAGCTTGCTGAAGCTGACCGCCAGCAAGGGCCTGCTTCGAGATTGCAAGAACGACTCGACTGTTTCTTGCGTTCTTGCACAGGCCCCGTGGCATCACAATTAGATTTATTCCGGTTGACCTGGGCTATTGAGCAGCTTAAAAGCCAGGGCTGGCAGACTGCTGCCATTTGATTTCTCCCAGCCCATAGCTCGGGTATAGTTCAGCTTCAAATTTCGCTGAAAATGCTGTGGCTATTGGTATGAACCTCAACCGCTTCTGTTACTTGCTCCTGGCCTTAGCGGCCATCGGCAGCGTATTTATGCCTCGTCCACTTGTCATGTGGTTCCTGCTCACCAACGTGTTGACGCTGTTGATTTATGGGGCTGATAAAATAGCGGCTCGCAAAGTCTGGCGCAGGGTACCTGAGTCCACATTACTGATATTTGGTTTTGTTGGTGGATGGCTTGGAGCGATTGTCGGTCAGCAAGCCTTCCGCCATAAAACGCAAAAACAGCCTTTTAAAACTTACTTCATCATTAGTGTGATGCTAAATATCTCGGTGTTGGTGGCGCTATATTGGATGTATTCCCACTGGCTCGAAGCAGTGCTTTGATGGACCATGAACAGGCTGTTACCCTGGGAATACTCCCGGCTCGATTACTTTACCTTCATTGTTTAGAAAGCTGGGGCTAGTGCGTAACTCTTACCATCGGAGTTACAGACCTGCGACGTGCAGATCTGTAACCCATAATTTAAATGTGGGAAATTTGAACAATCATGGCTGATACGGTAAAACATTGATGTAGAAAGAAACACAAAGGAGAGGTCAATGGACAGTAAGCAGCAGTCCAAAGTCTGCGTTCATCTTCTTGATCAAGAAAAGCCCTATGACTTTTCGCCAGAGCAACAAAAACCTATCCTAGATTTCTTTAACTCAATGCAATTAGAACGCATCATCTTCGTTAAAAAATAAGCAATGTCACCGCAGAGGAAAGGTCACGATGACTCTTGTAGATAGTGTCGAAGCAGGCAAGCTCACGCTCAGTGAATTGATTGATACCCTGGCAGAAGATGAAAATTATGAACCTTCCCGGTGGAATCAGCGATACCGTGAATTCACGGGGCTGCTACAGCAAGTCCCAACATTCACGGTACCTGGAACGGAAGATTTGATCAAACGGCTTTGGTATGAACGTGATAACGGCATTGCCAGCATTCGTCAGGGTGTCCCTTCATTGGCGGAATATCAGCAAAGTCTGCCACTGCTTAGAGAACTAACCGAACGCGTTCGTCAGCAACCAGATGAAGCAACCTATCAATACGTAGGCAGTGCTCTGCAGAAGGCCAAAGAAACCGGGCTACTTAAGCGTATGTACTGGAGTTTGAGAAACCGCGTTTTTGCTGCTTTTTTACCAGAGAGCTGCACCAGTGCCGTGGATGAGAATGCGTTTACAAAAGTGGCAGATTTCTTAAATAAGAAGTTCAGCCTCGGTCTGGAACTGAATGGAAGTTGGCTGCAGAAAAACCATGAATTGAAGCAAGCCATCCACTCTAAATCCCCGAATGCAGATCCATATTACGTAAATATGGCTATCTGGGATCTCTATGAATTGCTCCGTCAACGCGATAACGAACAAAAGCAGGAGAAAGTGCCCGATACAACATCAACAGCCAGTAGTGAACTCACCGAAATTAATACCCTACAACATTCACCAACTAATGTGATCTTCTTTGGCCCTCCGGGTACTGGCAAGACCTTCACGTTGCAGCAAAAAATGAAAGAGTACACCTCTCATGCTGTACCGGCCGATCGAGATGCCTGGCTGGATTCTCGCCTTGAATCGTTGAACTGGATGCAGGTCATAACTCTGGTGTTGCTCGATCTTGGTAAACGAGCAAAAGTTCGCCAAATTATTGAACATACGTGGTTTCAACGTAAGGCATTATTAAACGGTCGTAATGGCAACCTATCGAATACTGCCTGGGCGGCTTTGCAATCCTATACAGTTCCCGAATCGTTAACCGTTGATTATAAGAATCGGCGTGTGCCTGCCGTATTTAACAAAACAGATAACAGCGAATGGTTACTGGTTGATTCACAGCTCGAGCAAGTGGAGGATTTGGTAGAGCTCTACGCCGAACTTAAACGTGGTCCAAAATCTGCCGAAGCCATCCAGCGTTTTGCAGTGGTTACTTTCCACCAATCTTACGGTTATGAAGAATTTATTGAAGGTATCCGCGCTCGCACTGACGAGAGTGGCAATATCTCTTATCCCATTGAGCCGGGTATCTTTATGCGCCTTTGCCAACGTGCTAATGCCGATCCAGCGCATCGCTACGCCATTTTCATTGATGAGATCAATCGCGGCAACATATCCAAGATCTTTGGTGAACTAATCTCACTCATTGAAGTAGACAAGCGTGCGGGTATGTCCAATGCAATGAGCCTGCAACTGTCTTATAGCGGTGCTCACTTCAGCGTACCCGCCAATGTCGACATCATCGGAGCCATGAATACAGCGGACCGTTCTTTAGCTCTGATGGACACGGCTTTGCGCCGTCGCTTTGACTTTATCGAGATGATGCCTGATCTCTCTTTGCTGAGTGGAAGTAAGGTGAAAGGCATAGAACTCGAGTCGTTGTTAGAGAATCTCAACAGCCGCATCGAAGCACTTTACGATCGTGAACATACGCTGGGGCATGCGTTCTTTATGCCAGTAAAAAATGCACTCGATGCCGGTGATGAAGAAGCTGCGTTTAAACAATTGAAGATCGCATTCCAGAAAAAGATCATTCCGCTGTTGCAGGAATACTTTTTCGACGACTGGAACAAAATCAGGCTGGTGCTGGCAGACAACCAAAAGCAAGACGACAGCCTGCAGTTCGTAATTGAGAAAACAGACGATCTCGATACGCTTTTTGGTAACAATCATGCTTTACGACGTCACGATCAGCAATCGACAGCTTACGAGCTCGAAACATTCGATCAAGAGATCTGGAACAGGCCACAGGCTTACCGTGCTATTTATCAACCCCAACAGATCGCTCCTGATGAGCAGGCTGTAAACCATGGGTGAAGTGATCTCTGTTTTTGAATATGACTTGTTAGGAAGTAAAGATTCAGCCCCGGCTGGAGCAAAGCTGGTGCCTCAACAGGTCTTCAATTATTTAGAAACACTTAGCCTGGCAAGTATTCAAGGAAACCAGTTTCTCAAACTCACCTCACGCTCAGGTTTCAAATTGCTTCAGGTGCAAAACTACGCGGGGATGCTTTCTACACCTCACGGTTTCCAACTTGAGATACTGCCCAAGGTTGGTAAACACCTCACGGCTGCGAGTGCGCGAGAAACATTCATCACGATGCTAAGCCATCTGCCTGGGTTTCGACATATTCAAACCCAACAGGCAACTCTGCAGGCTCAGCGCATGCCTTTGCTTGAGATTTTTATCAGTCAGTTTTTGCTTAGCGTCAGCCAATTGCTTAAACAAGGTTTACGCTCCGACTATGTGAGCGAGCAAGGTAATCTGGCTTTTATGAAAGGCAAGCTGATGCTTTCTGCACAGCTGCGACATAACGCGGTGAATCGCCATAAGTTTTGTGTCGATTATGATGACTATATGCCTGATTGTGCAGCCAATCGGCTCTTACACTCCGCGCTGGATAAGCTACCTGGCCTGAAGCTTTCATCAGAGAATCAACGCTGGCTTTACGAACTGCGCTTTGCGTTTGGCGGTATTCCACTTAGCCGGGATATTGAAAGTGATATAAACAGCTTACGCCTCGAGCGTGGTATGGCTCATTACAACGAGCCAATGGCGTGGGCGCAATTGATCCTGAGAGGAATGAGCCCGAGTGCCTTGCAGGGAAATACTAAAGCGATATCGTTCTTGTTCCCTATGGAAGCGGTGTTTGAGTCTTTCGTTGCACAAACCCTCCCCTACGAGCTTCCTCCTCACCTTAAAGTTCAGCCACAGGTTTCCACTTATTCTCTTGTGAAGCATGGACTTCACGACTGCTTTAAGCTTCGCCCAGACTTGTTGATTCAATCACGCCAACCAGTTCAAACCAAAATGGTGATGGATACAAAATGGAAGCTGGTGAACAGCAACGATCAAAAAAAATCACTGTATGGACTAGCGCAATCCGACTTCTATCAAATGTTTGCCTACGGCCAAAAGTATCTTAATGGGACCGGTGAAATGTATCTGATCTACCCTGCGCACGATGACTTTAACCAACCGATACAGCAGCACTTTGCTTTTTCGAACACCTTAAAATTATGGGTTGTGCCTTATCAGATAATGGCAAGGCGCGGTGAGAGGATGATGTGGGCAAGTGATGTGTCCTGTACAATGAGACCCAACCCAGATCGGATGGCTGCTTCAGTATCCTATAGTGAAGGCATGAGATGACCCATGAATACCAGCGACAAAGCCTGGAACAACTAATTACTCAGCAAACAGCAGCGCCCGGAAGCGCTGCCTTTGTATTTAATGAGAACCAAACTCTCTGGCAAACCCTTGGCTTTAGCCAGTCTCAAGTTTCGCTATGGCTTGCCTCATTGCCTCAAAGTAATCATCTAAAAGAGTCCACAACGGCAACGTACCAGGTTACACCTGATGTTGCGGCACATTTGGTATCATTGTTACAACAAGCTGGTGGGCGCATGCCCCTGGCACAAGTACTGAAAAAGCTCCCAGCAGGTATTACGACCAGTGAACAGCAGATACACAAACTAGCTCGGAAGCATGCGCAGTTAGAGATTAAAGGCCCCTTGCTGGTATTGATAAATTAGCCGGCACTTGTAGTAACAATTGGCTGTATTAAAGGAATTAAGAAAAGATCATGGCAAAAGAAGCAAAAGCAAAAAACCAAAACCCGCAACAACAGCTAGAAGTCCTGTTCAGTAAACTGGTCAAACAGCATACCGAGTTTACTCAACCAATAGTTGAGCTATCCGAACACGAATTCGCCAAAGCAGGACTCCTTCAAGGCCAGGTTGAAGGTAACTTAACGCCAGCTGTCATGCTGGTTGCGCTGAAAGAAGGCCATTGGGAATACGCCGCCGATCCCGCAAAGTTTGATGATTTAGCCTATCAGCTGTTAAGCGATATCGAAGGCGACTGGCCGGTATTTGCCGTAGTTGACGATGGCACTAACCAACGCATTTTAGCTTTGTTTGGCACAGATGGCTCCGACGGTACCCATGGCGTCGATACCCTGCCAAGTCTGGAAGAATTGCGTAGTTTTTACCGTATTGAGCGCGACCGAACCTTCCGTTGGTCAATGCGTGTCTATACCCGCTTAATGCAGCGTTTTGATGCCTTCCATGAAAATGTTTATCGCGTCACTAAAGATAAGGTAAACGACAAAAACGACATAATCGAAGAAGTGGCCAAGCTACTGTTTTTAGAGAGCTTCCGCGTACATCACGATGAAGATCTTACCTTCAAAGACGATGCGGGTAATACCCTGCGTTTTCGTGACGTCTATGATTGGCAATATGTGGCCAAACATAACGATAAAGCCGTTGAACAAATCAAAGCCGCCTTTGAGGAATTTAAAAGCCACGAAGACTATGTTGTGATCTCAGATGATGGCTCACGTAATGCCATCTTTGGTAAAGATACTCACTTGCGCCTGTCGGTGGCGAAAAACTATCTGGACTTACTTGAAGCCATCCAAAACTTAGGACCGTTAAAAACCAACGATGGTAAAACTGTTAAAGAACACGGTACCTTGGGTGATGTGTCGGGGGATTTACTTGGCAGGGTGTTCGATGTCTTCCTGCGTGCCAACTTTGAATCCAAAGGTGGCCTTGGCGTTTATTTAACACCTAACCCAGTAAAACAGGCCATGCTAGAAATTGCTATGCATGACATCGACGATGACGATGAAATGCGGTCGCACTTAACCAATGGCGATTTTCGTTTCTGTGATCCAACCTGTGGCTCCTTTGGTTTTGGCTCGGTGGCGTTAAGCCAGATTGATAAATGGATCGATTTTAAGTTGGTACTGGCCGACGATAAAAAACGAGCTCTGAAACAGCATTTGCGCAACAATGCCTTTACCGGGGCCGATGCCGCGCCGCGTATGGTGATGCTGGCTCGCGTGAATATGGCATTGCAAGGCGCCCCTAAAGCGCAGATTTTTTATACCGATAACTCGCTCACCACTAATGCTCTGAAACCCAATAGCTTTGACCTCATTTGCACCAACCCGCCGTTCGGTACGCCTAAATTTGATAAAGGCAAAAATGGTCAAAGCTCAAAAGCTAATTACGAAGCCAATATGGAGCAAGTTCTCGGTGGTTTTCGTCCAACCCAAAAAGTCGTTGATGGCTACAACGCCTGGTATGACCACGTGAAAATGAAGTGGCAGGATATTGGTGATTTAGAGCTGGATGACAACGGCGAGCCTAAATGGGCGGGCTATCGTACCGATTTACGCAAAACTGGCGGTACTGATAAAAAGCCGTTTTACAGCCTGCAGCCTACAACCGCAGGGCTCGCGCTGGGCAGCAAACCCGACAGCAAAGGCAATTGGCAGCCAGTTGGTGCCACCATCGACCCAGCAGTGCTGTTTATCGACCGCTGCCTGCAACTGCTCAAACCCGGTGGTAGACTGATGATCGTGCTGCCTGATGGTATTTTATGTAACTCCGGCGACCGTTACGTCCGCGAGTACATTATGGGTAGAAAAGACGAAAAAACCGGCGAGTTTGTTGGCGGTAAAGCCATCGTCAAAGCAGTCATCTCATTGCCGAGCGACTGCTTTAAGCTCTCTGGTACAGGTGCCAAAACCTCGATTTTGTATTTACAAAAACGCCATGCTAACCCCAACCAGCCAGAGCAATTTTTACCCGAGCCACAAACCGATGTATTTATGGCGGTGGCCGAAACTCTGGGCTACGTGGTGAAAAATAATATTGAAGACTATAACGCCGGTGTTACCAACGATCTGGATAAGATTGTCTCGGCTTATAAGCGGGGTGAGTAATGTCTGTAGATACCTTACGCGAAACATTTCATATAAACCGCATTAGCACTTCTGACTTGCAGGACTTCTTGACTGCGCAAACCTACAGACCAGAAATTACGCAAGCAAAAAATCATATTCTTAGCTTGAAAAATTGCTCACTGCAGGCGGTATGCACAAAACCAATTCAGCAAGGAAAGTCGCCTAAGTATGCAGAAAATGGCTTAAAGTGCATTAAACCTAAAAACACTAATGACATATTAGTTTCGATTGATGACATTGCTTGGATTAACTCGTCAACAAAAGATCAAATTCAAAAACAGAAGCTCGGATATGGTGATATTGTCATTACACGTTCAGGCTCAGGAACAATTGGTCGGGCATCGATTTATTGCTATAGCGAAGAAGTGTATACGAATGACCATCTTTTTGTTGTTCGCCCTGACAAGGCTGATAGTCACTACATTTGCTCATTTTTAAATAGCTTCCATGGTCAACGCTTATTGGAAGCAGGGGTTTCCGGATCTACTGGTCAATTAAATCTTTCTAATGAACACATTAAGTCTATTCCGTTGTTTAGACCTGATGATAAAGTGCAAAAATACATCGGCGATAAAGTTCGCCAAGCCGAGAAATTACGTGCTTGGGCGAAGCAGCTGGAAGTGAAATTAGCATTACTCGAAAACCAAATACCTATCTCAAAGCCCGTTACCAGAGAAGCCAAACACTCAAAGGCGCCCCTATCATACCTAACAGAAAATAGATTAGATGCTCGTTACTATGCTAACAAACACCTCGATCTTTATGCTCAACTTACCAATAGCTTTGAAAATTTTGGTAAAATTTGCTCGAAATTTAAATATGGAGCATCTATTGCTGCAAATTACGTAAACTCTGATGGATTACCTTTCATTCGAGGAAACGCTTTGTCACCTAACAGAATTAATAAAGACGACGTAGTTTATCTAAATAGATCACTAGAAAATGAGAATAATAATCATCGCATCGAAGAAGGTGACATCCTAATAACCCGAAGTGGTTCTGTAGGATTAGCAGCTCACGTAACCTCCGAATATGCGAAATATTGGTATGGTTCTTTCATTATAAAATGCACACTCTCAAATAAGTTATATTTACCAGCCTATGTGAGTTGGTACTTGAATTCTTGGGTAGGCCAACAACAATTTCGAAGGCTAGAAAATGGTGCTGTGCAGTTGAATATAAACATTGAAGAGTTGAGTTCAATTGCTATTTGGAAAGCATCACAGGAATTTCAGAACGAGATACAGCAACTACTATTCGAGCAGATAAGTGCTGTAAATCTATCTAAATTACTAGCAAACACTGCTAAAATCTTGGCCGAAGCCCTCATCGAAGGCCAATTGACCGAGCAACAACTAATCCAAGCCCAACAAGCCCTGGAAGATGGCGACAACAGCTTAGATCAGGCGATTTTAAGTAAAATGAGCGCTGGGGGGTATGCCATTGAAGGCGCCACACCGCTATTTAGCGATGTGGATGAGTTATACAGTTTGCTGGAAGAGGCGACACAAGCGGAGGCTGAAGAGTAAAAATGGTGACAAGGGGCATGGACAGCAGTACAACCAGGCAAAATAACGACCCTGTAAATAGCGAAGCGGCACTTAACCTCTGCCTGCAGCTTTGGCAACAAGGTGGTTTGAACGCCAACAAAGCAGCATTGTTACTGGCGGCTGCGCCTGCCCTTAGGTCACTGCTACAACCAATCTTACAGCCGAAAAAGAACGATGCTGAAACTGATATCGTTAATGCCTATAGCCTCACTGCACCATTGCTTGATGCCTTCAACGATTTAAGCCAGTCAGGTGAATGGCAATTAGCATTGTTGGGCTTAAACCCAGATGTTCGCCAACACTGGATAAATTTAGCCGCCGCTCGCTGCCAGGAAGCAGGCGCGATGAATGACACAATGGTATTGGTTAAACTCATTCAGCAACTGGGCAATGCCAGTGAATGGGTCTTAGCCCAACTGGAAAGCACTGCCACCACGCCGCAAATCATTGCCGGCCCATTGGCGCAAACCGAACGCGATTTACTCGGCCATAGCCTAAACGACAACGCAGCCATTCCCGCTCTATGTCGAATTTTGCGCACCAGCCATACCTTGTTTACCGTGAGCGAACAAAATGAACCACCGGCACCTATACAAGCGGTGAATATCACCGAAAAACAACTGACAAATAACTGGTGTAGTGGGCGGTTGTTAGCACTCCCTAATGCCTTGCTTGATGAACATGACCTTAAACCCAATGCCGAATGGTTATTGGTGTCCCGCTCAAGTCATGACAACGTGCCGTTTACCGAGCTATTCGCCCAACAGCCCTGGTTATTTTTACTCAGTCTTATTATCTTTGTGCAAGATGCCTGGGCTGCCGAGCAGCGTGGCGGCTTGTTGCTCACCTTACCTGCCGGGCAAAATGCCTTTGCCCCCGGTCAAATAAATATGGCAGTACAGGGCATTGAAGGTGATGAGGTGAGCCTGGGCAGTTTGGCTGAGTTTCTTGTGCTTCTGCTCGGTGAGCTCAATATCACCCTCTACCCGGCACTCAATGCGAACACGGAAAGCATCAACCGCCTAAACCGCGTCCTGAGCTCATTCATTGCCGAACTGTTAGCACAAAAAATCTGGCAATTTACCGAGGCGAGTCGTGGCGAGTCTGGCCAATATCGAATTCACACAAGCTTCAGCGATGCCTGTTATAGCCTGCCGTTAGCACCGCTATTTGGCTACAAAAGCCAATCGTTACAACGGGCCATTAAGCAACTGGCGCAAAACTGCTATGCCAATAAAAAACGCGCCGCCAATAGAATAAACCTTCAAGGATCGTCGTTATGAGTTTTGAATTAAACGAACAGATGGTTGATAGCCTGGCAAAACAACATCGCTGGGCGGCGACGGGCGTATCAGATTATCCACCTCGCGACCCGTTAGTGGGCCAGAGCCGCTTTTTTAAACGCTTTCAAACCTTTTTGCATACGGTGGATCACGACGATGATCGCTTTGCCCATGTGTTTGCCGTCGAAGCCGAATGGGGTCGGGGTAAATCACGTTTAGGTCATGAATTGGTCGCACAAATTAACGACTGCTCCAGAGGCTGGTTTGTCCGCGACGAACAAGGCCAATTACACGATAAGCAGCTGTTTAATCGCGACACGCAAGACAAATACCTGGCGCTCTATATTCGCTATTCACAAGTGGCATCAGATTATCAAAACTCGGATAACTGGTTTGCTTTTGGTTTATATCAGGCGCTATTGCCATTGGCCACTCAAACCTTTGATGGATCGATTCAAAGTGAAATTGCCAAACAAGCCTATGAACGCTTAATGCCATTTGGCTTTAAATCTGAACTGTTAGCAGATGCCTTACAGCTGAACGCCAACCACAGCGAAGAAGACCTCTATACTGACCAAACTCTGGTAGTAAGTTTGGTTCAAGCCGCCTATAAAGTATTAAAGAGCTTTGACGTGCAGTATATGTTGGTGGTGCTGGATGAGCTGGAAACCGTTGCAGAAGCCGCCACTTTTGGCCTGGAAGATGAACAAGATAAACGCCTCGATGGCCAGGCCATTCGCCTGATTGGTAAAGCAATTAAAGAGGAAGACCCTCGCCGTAAACTTCCATGGTTGCGCTATGTTGCACTGTGCTCACCACTGCTTGGTCAGCAATTGCGCGAAATTCAATCGGTCGCACGCCGCTTTGAGTTAGTGGAACTTGAGCATAATGCCTTTGCCGATGTATCAGACTATGTGGCAAGCCTCTTAAAAGACGGCAAGCTGGGTTTTAATTACCCTGCTGGTTTAGTGGAAGCTGCATACACCATGAGTGGTGCCAACTTCGGTTGGTTTAACGTGGTCATGGCTAATGTGGATGCAGTGCTGAGTCAATACCAACAAGCAGGCCGCAGTATCAAGGATGTGGGCGATTTATTTGAAGCTGTGCTGGCAGGTTCTGGCCGCGTGGCCAGGCATGTGCTGGATAAAGGTGCGATAGAAGGCATTCAAACTCGCGACCAGGCACTATTGACCGAATGCCGTAGTTTGCTCTACGGCCAATTACCCGTGCGCTTAGCTGAAGTGAACCATGCCACTGAATTGCTGGCGCTGAAAAACGAAGATCTGGAACCCATAGCTGCTCATTACCGCAAGCTGAGCATTGACCGCCTACAGTGCCGACAAGCCTTGGAGCAAGCCAAATTCCGCCGCGATAAAGATGAATGGTACTACCCTGCAGTAGATCAAGCGCTGAACTTAGATACTTTGCTGGATAACCTGCGTACTTTTTCGATTAAAGAGCAAGCCGCAAGCGGCGATAAAGGCGCGGTATTACTGCCTCTGTCAAAAGGTGAGTTTAAATACTTACTCAGCTTGCTGTATGACCACCCAGCGATTGAATTTGCTGCCGATGCCTTATGGCACAAGTTAGTGGGTGAAACTACCGAGCTGGACGCCAGCGAAGCAACACATATTGGCCCCAGTGTGGCGATGTTACTGCGCCTGGATTTGCGCTATCGCAGCGCCCAGCAAAACTCACTGATTTTTAAAGATCCCGCCATGGGCGATGCTCATGAACAGGCTATGAGTGAACTTAGCAAACAAAGTAGCCAGAAGCCGCTCATCAAGGCATTAGCCCGTGTAACGGGCTTTGTGCGTTTGCTGGATAACAACTGGCGCTATGATGAAAGCTTGCTGAGTAATAAAGCGGGCAGCGACGATGCGCCTCTGGCCATTTTAACCGAGCCACGTGGCCGCCAGGGTGGTTTACTTACCCTGGATGGATTTAAGCTTCACCCAGAAGGTAAAGCCTTGTTTGCCTGGGTCAGTAACCTCATTGAGCTGAACAATCTTCACACCTTTGCGGCAAACCACAGCCACCAAAATGGTCGCACGCCAGTATTAGCGTTAACCGCATCTGCACATCTCATGGAGCAATACAGCCGACTGGATGAAAGAAATGAGTTACGTGATGCGATACTGCTGCATTATGTCAATCCAATCGAAGCAGACCAGTTAGAGCGTATTGGCTTAAGTCTGTCAGCATGCCAGTTGCACGGCGTGAATTTAACTGCCGACAGCTTTACTGCGAAATTCAAAAACAAGCTGCATGCCCTGACTGCCTTTGCCACGGATGCCATTCACAAGTGGCGCCAGCGCTTGCAGAAGCGCGGTTTAATCGCCTGGCCGTTAAAGGTAGATGGTAAGTTATCACCGAATGACCGCGACCTTTTGTTTAAAGGCTGGTATCAGTTGGCCATTGCTCACCCTGAGTTAAACGGCATTCTCGATTTACAGCAGCAACACAGCGTGCCAGTGAATGAGCTGAGCAGCTTGTTGGATAAACTTAAAGTGCCGGGCAGCTATATTGCCAAAGGCTACACGGCCGATGAACATGCCGGACTATTTACTGAACTTAATAATGTGCAGCGAAGCCAGGCGCAGATCCCATTATTTTTAGCCCGTATTGCTCACCCTAATAAAAAGCACAAGTGGCAATTCGAAGGCTTTAAGCAGCAGTTTTATTTCGCCTATGTGGCTGAAACGAGCATTACCGCAAAAGGCGTGTTTAATGACTGGATGTGGTGGTGTGGAGAGCTGAACTTACTCACTTTAACCAATCCAACCGAAAAACAGGCAATTTGGGAGCACTACCCGCGCTCCCGCTTAGAAAATGCCATTAGCGAAGCACAAAACTGGTTCAGCGGTAACGATATGGGCAGTTACGCAGCCAATGTGGAAGTCATGAGCCGCGTGTATGGTTATGCACGCATTAATGAAATGTTCGCGCCTCTGGGTACAAATAAGCTGGGTTTTGTCACCGTAGAAGCTAAAGAGCAGTTGGAAAAAGCACAATCACTATTTAACGTGCTCAAACAGCAAGAAGAACAACTGGCTGATATTGCCGAGGCCAATGACACGCAAGTACTGGCAGGGCTTATCCACAAGCGTGCTGAAGTGCTGGAGCTAGTAGCAAAGGTTAAACCGCTTAATAGTTCCAAGTCCTTGCTAAAAGATGCCCATATTCTTAGCTTAGAAGACAAAACGACCTCGCTTTATCAACGGATTGAACAGGCCTGTTTATTTGCCGAATTTGTTGAGCGCAGCGCTGAGCGTATCAACAACCGACTCGCTGATTTAATCATAGATGTTGAAACAGAGTGTGCCCCACTGACGAATTTCCCGAAACGTCTGTACACCAACACGCTGCGCACCATAGGCCATATTTTAGACGGCGCGTTAAAAGACGATACCAGCAGTGCCACTGGCCAAAAAGAGCAGCAAGCAGACAGCGATACCTTACTGCATTACCTGCGTAAACTCGATTTAGGTAAAGCGCAAGACAAGCTTTCAGCCTTAGCGCAAGAAGTGGGTTTAAACCTGTACAGCGATCAACAGCTGCCGATAGCGGAGATCCAGGGACATATTTTGTCTAGCTACCGCAACTGCAAAGAACGATTTGGGAAGCTGGTTAATAACCTCGCAGAGCAAAACCAACGCGCCCAACAGCTGCAAAAATGGCTTAGTAGCGCCACGGCTGAGTATGAGTACGCTGATGACATTGCAGAGCTACCAAAACTGGTAATGAAATTACAGCTCATTGAAGACGCTATTGCCGATCTCCCCAACGATGCCGAGAGCAAGCGTCAAAGTATGCAAAACAGTTTGCGCAATGGGCAGTTTTCATCGTTACATGATTTACCAGAAGAGCTTTTAAAACCGGCACGCGGTCAACTTACACCGATTCAAGGCCAGCTACTTAAAACTGAAGAGCATCTAAACCAAGTAAGACGCAACTCCATCGAGCAGGTAAACAGCTGGCTACCGTTATTAAAACCGCTATTGGCTTCTCAAAAGCAAGCGAAACCAGCAGCGTTGACTCCGGGGGACGTGAGCAATTTGAGTGTCAGTGAACTTCAACTGATGTGTGAAAGCACCCGGGCCAAATGGCAGAGTCAAGGTGAGCAAATATTAAAAGATACAGGCTTAACACTGGCGGATTGGCAACCGATTTATCAGGCTTTGAGCCAAAATCAAGAACCCGCGTTAACACCTGAGCAACAGAAAGGACTTGTAGACAAAGGCATTGTAAAAATGCGCCTTACCTTTGCCACTGGCTTATAGAGGTGACGCGATGAGTCTTTATTTATCTTCGGCACTGGCCAGTAATCGTAAAGGTCGGTTTTTGCAAACTGTTGCGGGGGCAATCCCCTTAACGAAGGATTGGATTAGCTCGCCGCCAGCCAGCGGTTTGTTGTTAGTACAAGCACAAGAGTTGACTGACGCTAATACTATGCAACGCCTGTATCACTGGGCTATGCAGGCAGGTTGTGCCGCTTTGGTAATAAACCTGAAAGCTGAACAATTTACCTTATTAGCGCACTTGTCCTCCCCACTAGATTGGCAGTTAGTACCAGCGGTCTTGAGGGTGCAGGAACCTGGGCTAACCGCTTTGCTAGCCAGTGAAACAGACCAGGCTATTGCTGGCTTTACTGGCAGTGCAGATCGCCACCAGCACCAGGCCGGTGATGTGGTACATACTCGTTACATACGAAAACACAGCAACAGTGGGCTATTAGCCTTTACCACGTTACCTTTGTGGTCGCTGACTTTACTCGATCATAGTGAGATCCTGGTGAGCTGGTTGAATTGGTTTGTGGACCATGCAGGCATTGCTGAACGAATAATCGAACCTAAAGCGCCATCAGCCGACTACACACCAGATAAGCACGATCTGGTTGTATTGCTATTACTCTACACTGGAGGTGGCATGAGCTTACAAGCGTTGTCTGAGCATAATGCGGTTAAGCTGATGTTTGATGTTAACAGTCTTGATATTGTCAAGCGGGGTGAGATGTTGCGGCAGCACGATTTCATCGACAACGCGGGCATAACAGCCACCGGTAAAACATGCCTACAAGCCTCACAATATTGGGCTTATGCTCCATTACTTAGCGAGCAGCTACACACAGGAGCGCTATAAGCATGAATAAGAACAAAACGATGAATTTAGCGCAATCTCTCGCCATTGATAGCCAGCTTCGCTTACCGGGAAGTGCAGGACGCTTGCTTAAACAGGTCCGTGATATTGAGCAAGTGGCGCCGCTGTTCCGTGATGCTGGTTTAGTGAAGGCGGTCCCGAAGCCCACAATCGTTAATTTACGCGTAGCTGGTATTGCGACAAAATCCTGCTTAGACAAGGTATTGGGTGGTTTTATTTATGCCAGTGCGGCAGTGCGCACAGATTTGCTAATAGATGAAAATAAAGTCAGCACGGTGGGTAGCGACTCGGTATCAGAACTGGATGATATTGATTTTGAAGCTCAGCGTAAACGACTTGATTTAATTGAAATTCGTCATTCTTATCAGTTAGTTGAGAAAAAACTTTTAAGTTATGAGCCTGGCGATTTAATTTTGCTGGATACGCCGTTGTTTTTAGCACGGGATATGGCTCCGCTGGAGCGCAATGTCCGTCATAAACAAGAGTACGAAAAAACCAGGCAAGTGATAGAAACTTTTTGGCAAAACCATCGCTCTAAAATTTTTCCCTGGAATCAAAATGGTGTAGTGCTTGCGAGCATTTTGGCTGAGCGCTTTAGTGCAATTGTAAGTATCGCCAAACAAGATTTACGTACCGAACAAGGCCGCAAACAAATTTTAGCATCTGATGGGTTTTCTAAAGAGTTGATGCAAAATCTGGCAGGGCTGGATGAAAGTTTGGTGGGCGTGGGGGATTTGCGATTTATCAATGGCATTTTAGGCAACTATTCGCGCACCATCGCATTTCGTTTGTCTGAGCAAGAAAACCGCATTGAACCCAACATTGAAGCTAAGCAAGGGTTAATTGGTTTTCACTTCCGTAGTGCCCGAGGTGGGCAGATAAAAATGGTGCAATTAGCGGGTGACGAACCAGAATGGAAAAGTGCTGATCTCGATTTAGTTGCCTCTCGCCTGATAGTGCTGGATATGCAAAACAAAGGTAATGCAATGCCGTTGCCACAATTACTTGGCTATCAACAGCTTGGCATTTTACCTAAATTTGCTACGTTTTATCGCCAGGGTTTACACCAGGCTCTAAAGAATAATGATATTGAGGCAGGGTGGTTGGCAGGCCTTGATGAGGGATTGAATAATGGCTTATAAAGTTTTAGGTAAATTAGTCGGTAACACTGGTGATGCCAGCCAGTTAACTATGGTTGTGCAAGACTCGTTTTCAGTACGCCGTGGTGAGTTTGTACGCATTATGCACCAGGAACGCAAAGATGAGGGGCAAGTCGCCGTACTGGGGCGAGTGACCAAGATCAGTCGTACCAATATGCTCTACAACGCCGGCTTTGGCGATGGTGTGACTGAGCTTGAGCTTTTGCCCGGCGCGAATGTAACTGGTGAGAATATGTTTGCTCAGGTCGAGCTGGTTGGTTACCGTGATCCTGTTACTCGTCAAATCAAAATTCCACGTCGCCCACTTAACCCTGGTACCGCTGTTGAAACCGTCGATTTCCAGTTTTTGAGTGATTTTTACGAATTTAATGAACACTCCAGTTTGCACTTGGGCAACCTAGTAGGCTACGACAAAGGCGAGAATACAGTTCCTGTTTTTATTGACGTGAACAAGTTGGTCACTGAGCATTTAGCTGTTCTGGCAATGACGGGTTCAGGTAAGTCTTATACTGTTGGCCGCATTATTGAGCGTTTAGTCGCGGTTAATAACGGTACTGTAGTAGTATTTGACCCACATGGTGAATATGGTAAAGCCCTCGCTGGCGGTAATCTGCAATTCTCAAGCTTCTTAGAAGCCACTGACGATAAGCGTGATCAAGAAGCACTACCACTGATAAAACAGACCTTTGAAAAGCTGCAAGCCGCCGGTGCAGGTATTCAGGTTTACTCGCCGCAGCACGAATCTTTTAAACATAAATACGCTAGTAAGAATACGCCATTAGCGCTTCAGTTTGACCATTTTGAAATGGACGATATTGCTGAAATATTACCTGGCTTAACGGAACCGCAGCAACGGGTACTCGATGTTGCAATTCGTTATTGGCGCTCTGCAGATAAGACCGAGCCACGAGATATTAACCGCCTGCGCTTCTTATTAGGTGATGGCATTGAAGAGTTAAAAGAGTGGGACGACCTTTCTGAAGCTGAGGCGAAGGCGTTATCAGGCCGTAGTGCCGCCGTCGCCTCGATGAAGCTTTCACGCGTGCTTAATGAAGCCAAAAGTTTTTACAGTGCAACGATGGCTGAGCCAACTGATATTTACAAAATGGTGGGACGCCCGAGCAATCAACAAGGGCGTTTAGTCGTTGTTGACTTACAAGGTTTGAGTGATACCGCTAAGCAAGTCATTTGTGCACTGTTATCTAGTGAAATATTAAAGGCGGCCTCGAGCAAAACGGACCCGCTGCGCCCATGCTTTATCATTTACGAAGAAGGACATAATTTTGCTCCGGCCGGTGGCAATGCAGTCAGTCACCGCATTATTAAAAAGATCGCCGGTGAAGGTCGTAAATTTGGTGTTGGATTTGGCATTGTGAGCCAGCGTCCATCGAAATTAGATTCAGATGTGACCTCTCAGTGCAATACGCTAATTACGATGCGCTTAAAGAACCCAGACGATCAACGATTTATAGCTAAAGCATCAGATATGGTGAGCAAAGCTGACCTGGAGGAACTTCCGAGTTTATCAACCGGTGAAGCTCTGGTGTGTGGTCGTTCAATCCCTGCACCACTGCTTGTTAAAGTTGGTAGTAAGGCATTAATTCACGGTGGTGAATCACCGGAGGTATTGCGTGTTTGGGGCTCTTTCAATGGCTAAGGTGCCTATGCCTGAAGTAGCTTGGGTAAATGAGACGTTTCCACTTTTAGCAAGCGGTAAGCTATTGGACCAGGATGTATTGGTCCATAGCTTAGGCTGTAGCGTTTGGAATACATTCGGACATGAACAGTCATTTATGGCGGTAGTGGAATGCCCGGCTCCGGGTACATTTGGTGCTGATATTCGCTCTGACTCGGGCTGGTTTCATAAATCTTCTGCATCGCCTGTGTGTTTAATCGAATTTGAACGCTTTGATGGTTCAGCGAAGGGACAGCAAAAGCTAGAAGAAAAATTAAAAAACTTACTGGAAGCAGCGCAGCGCTGGAATCATTGCCCCAAAACCCTGGTCCTCAGTACCTGGAGCCAAGGCTTAGTAGGTACACCTGATACCCAAAAACTGAAAGACATTTGCCGCATGGGTTTTACTTCGTCCACTGGTACCCAAGTAAGCGCCGCTCCTGATGTTGAGGTGGTGTTTAGTCGCTTTTTATTTATCAAAAATCTGAGCATGATTGTTTTGGACAGAATTCACTATGAGGTGTTGATGTGAATATAAAATCAGCACATTTTTTGCCAGGGACGAATAAACGCCTTGGTGACAAATACCTGTTACTTGAATGCCTTGGTGATGGCAGCCATGGTTGGGTATGGCGGGCGGAACGCCTGCAAGATGGAAAAATTGTCGCAGTAAAAATCCCTAAGGATATTACTCGGGAAGACCGCCAGCTTGCCGAAGGTAAAGAGCTTTTAGACGTCGAGCCGCACGAAAATATTGTGCAAATTTTTGATATGGGCCGTATAGATAATGAATGGTTCTATATTGAAATGGAATATTTCCCAAGCCAAACCCTGGCGCAAAAGCTCGATGACAGGCAGCGTAATTTTGGCCAGACCTATGAACGTTTATTTAGAATATATCGTCAAGTGCTCTGTGCTGTACATTATTTGTCCAAACTACCAATGCCAATATCCCATGGAGATATTAAGCCACATAACATTTTGGTTGGCGAACGGGACCTGGTGAAGTTGACGGACTTTGGCAGCTCAGCTTTACCAGAAGAAATTTACGTTCGTACCCGAGAAAATGGCGGGACTGTGTTGTATTCGGCCCCAGAGTTCTCCAACGTCGATAGCCGTAGAGGTAGTCTGGAAGAGCTACTATTGGGCGACATCTATAGCTTAGGTGTTTTGCTATACCAGCTGCTGACAGGAAAGCTGCCCCATGATACGCCAGCACAAGTTCAGCGCCACGCACCTTTCAAGCTTCCAACAGAGATTAATAGCTCTATTCATACGGACCTGGAGCAAGTGGTTCTTACCTGCTTACAAAAACGAGCGGAGGATCGCTTTTCAACTATTTCCGACTTAATTCATGCATTTGATGCAGCTACCACTAAGCAACTAAAAGTTGGTACTATTGCTCCAGTTTTTCAGACTAAACTTGATCAGGACTGGTCAAGTGCGGTACTTGAAGCAATGTCCAATCAATCTTACCAAAAGGCTGCTCAGTTAGCGTCGCAGGAGTATGGCCGCAGTAAAGATCTACAAGCTTTACATCAGCAACTTATTGCCTTGTACCGCGCCAATCGCTTATTCGACTTTGAAAAAGTCGTAGAAGATAATAAAACAATCTTGCTCGAGGGTAAATTGACTCAACCTGCGGCTTTGTTCGAGCTGATAGTTAAGACAAACCTACAGTTGCGCAATATCAGTCAAGCAAAATCCTGGCTGTTGCAACGAAAGCAAGTTGAAGCAGAAAACGCGACTACCATGTATTTAGAATCATCTATCCTTGGCCTTGAAGCAAAATATCCTGAAGCAAGAGCACTATTGGAGAAAGTAAACCAAACAACTCCAATGAAGTTCCATGTGTTAAGCCAACTCATTTTAGTTTGCGAGCAAATGCGTGATTACTCTGGTGCTGCAGCTTATTTGAAAGCAGCATTACGAGTTGCACCATTGGATAACAGCATGAAAGAGAAAAAAGAATTGTATGCAAAGCTTGGGGTTATTTGATTGAAAAGATGACCATTAGGCGAACAAGATATCTTGGATAATTAACACTTCCGTTCAAATACCAGACAAAAATAAAGTTTTACATAACGATTTCCTTCTTGCTTGAGTTAAGACAAAAGCCTCTCCCCATTAGGGCGGAGGCTTCTCAGTTATAAGTATTTAATTAGTAAATAATTAACATTCAGGAATGTTAGCTATTTTATCGAGAAGGGTTATTAATCTTTGCATAGTCAAATGGGCTCATGGCAGCCATTGTATTCGCATCCAAAAAATCAGCCCACCACTGCAGCATCAGTTTGCGCTCATCCAGATGCTCCGCTTTATGGATATACGCCGCCCGTACCGAATTGCGTTCCATATGGCTCATCTGCCGCTCTACCGCATCCTTTGACCACAACCCAGATTCAATTAACGAGCTACAGGCCATCGTGCGAAAACCATGCCCGCAAACCTCACCTCGACTTTAGTGTCATAACCCATGACCCGCAGCGCACTATTCACCGTGTTATCACTCATCGGCTTACGCGGATCGTGATCGCCAATGAAAATCAGCTCGTGCTCCCCAGAAAACTGTTTTATCTGTTTAAGGATCGCAAGCGCTTGTTTAGAAAGCGGCACCAGATGCGGTGTATGCATCTTTGATCCTCGCTGAGAATGTTTCACATCAGGAATAGGCTCTCACTCAGGCGGGATGGTCCACATTGACGTTTCAAAATCAATCTCTGACCAACGAGCAAAACGCAGCTCACTGGATCGAATAAAGATAAGCAGAGTGAGTTCCGTTGCCCTGCGGGTTAGCGGCCTGCCGGTATTGTAAGTATCCCGCTAAAACGGCCCATTCACTTTTAGAGATCTTCCGACATACTGACTATGTCCCCTGAGGAGAT